>NZ_JBEPBI010000182.1:0-15759 GCF_040299045.1 Streptomyces sp. NPDC001027 | reverse complement strand
CTCACGGCGAACCCGAGCGCGGCGAGCACGGCCGCGGCGGCGGCCGCCGCGGTGAACGCGGCTTCGGGGCCCGCCCCGAACGGGTCGTCGCGCAGTTCGGCGGCGATCTCGTCGCGTACGACGATCTGCTCGGGATCGAGGTCGGGCCGGGCGCGCAGCGCGGTCGCCACGTCCGCGGCGTCCGAGGCCGAGTCCGGCTGCAGCCACCACTCGGTGGGTGCGAGGGCGACCCCGTAGCGCGCCTGGAGGACCCGGTTCACGGCGGGCAGGTCGACCAGCAGGGCGCCTCCGTCGCCGTCTCCCTCCTCGCCCTGGGCCGTCGGCAGTTGCCGTACGGCGCGCACGATCCGCACGGGCACGTTCTGGCCCTCCAGGTCGATGGCCATCGTCTGGCCGGGGCGGGCGCCCGCGGAGGCGAGGAAGCGGTCGGTGGCGAGCGCGGCCACCGCGGTGGTCCGGGGCTGTGCCACCTGCATGCGCAGTGTGAGTGACGGGCTGAGCCAGGGCTGGTCGGCCGGGACGTAGCCCGTGCCGTACACCGCGGTCGGGTGCGTGGCGGGGCGGACGCTCGGACGGGCCGGCGCGGTTCCGGAGTCGGCCGAGCCCTGCCCGTCGGCGCTGGAGACGGCCGTCCAGGACGCCGCCGGCAGGGTCACCTGCTGTGCCGTGCCTGCTGCGGTCGTCGCGGTCAGGGCGTCGAGGGTCAGGGTGTGCTGTTCCGCGCGGGCGGACGGCACGGGGAGCACGAGCTGCACTCCGGTGAGGGTCAACGGGCCGTGGAAGCTGGGCAGTTCGACCGTGAGCGGGTGCGGCCGCGCGTCGGCGGGGAGGGCGCCGGACGGCAGTGAGTAGGGCACGCCGTGGTCGTCCTGCAGCGTCTGGGTCACGGTCGCCGCGCTCTGCGTGCCCGGCGCCGAACTGTGCAGGGTCGCCGTCAGCGTCAGCCGGGTCGCGCCGGCGGGGACCTGTGCGCCCGCCGTCTGACCCGACGGTCGCAGTCCTTCCAGCAGCCCCTTCATCGGGGCGGGCGCCAGGTCGGGGCGCATCAGGACGGCGTCCGCCGCGTGCGCGGCGTCCAGGGCCAGCACGGTCGCCGTGCGGTCGCCGGACAGCGGCAGCGTCGTCCGCACGGCGGGGGCGGCCTCGCGGACGTGAGGCACGGCGGCGTACTGCTGGGTGAGGCCGAGTTCGCCGCCGCCGGCGCCCAGGATGCGTATCGGCGCACCTGCCGCGAAGTCGGCCTGGTCGTCCTGGGAGCGCCCCCAGGAGGAGCCCTGGCCGATCGCGAGCACGCCGAGCGCGACGGCCAGCACGAGCAGCAGGACGGGGCCCGCGCCCTGCCCCGGGCGGCGGCTGAGCTGCCAGCCGGCCAGCGCCGTGGCCAGCCCTCGCCCGCCCGTCGCCCGGCGTTCGGCGAGGCGGGCGGCGGGCGGCAGCAGACGCAGGGTCAGGACGGCGCCGGCCAGCAGCGCGAGGGCGGGCGCGGCGACCAGCAGCGGGTCGATGCCGAGGGCGCCGGTCGTGTCCGCGCTCACCGCGCCCGACGTACGGCGTTCCAGTTGCCAGTAGGCGATCCCGGCCACCGCCAGCAGTCCCAGGTCCGCCCCGGCCCGCAGCCAGGCGGGCAGCGCGCGGGCGCGCACGGTGCGGAACCCGGTCGACGCGACCACCGGCAGGGTCACCGCCAGCGCGCACCCGAAGGCCACGCCGGCCGCCGTCAGCCACACCGCGAGCCGTCCGCCGACGGGCGTCTCGAGCTGCAGTCCGATCCGGGCCAGCGCGCCCTGCCCGGCGAGCAGCCGGGTCAGCGGGCCCGCCAGCAGCGGGGCGACGAGCAGCGCGGGTCCGGCCAGCAGCAGCGCCTCCAGGGCGGCCAGGCGGGCGAGGGCGGCGCGGGAGGCGCCGCGGGCGCGCAGCAGCCGGGTCTCGCCGGTGCGTTCGGCGGCGAGCAGCCGGGCCACGAGCATCAGCGCGCAGGCCGCGAGCAGGGCGAGCTGGAGGGCGACGATCAGGAGGGTGGAGCGGGAGACGAGCAGGGAGCGCTCGACCCGGTCGAGGACGTCGGGGAGCGCGGTGCTCGCGGTCGTCGCGCCCGCGCCGTCGTCCCCGGTGCGCAGGGCGAGCAGGGCTGCGGGCGCGGTGCGTGCGGCGGTGCGCAGGGCGTCTATGCGGTCGGCGGTGAGGCGGGTGAAGTCGGCGGTGGCGAGCCACGCGGACGGTCCCTCGCTCACCCGGCCGCCGGTGACGACGGCGGGCGCCGTCAGCAAGGGGCCGTAGGTGGTGAAGTCGGAGGTCCGTCGTACGCCCCGACCGCCCAGTTCGTCCGTCAGCCAGTAGGGGGAGGCCGGGTCGGCGGGCCGGTACACGCCGGTGACGACGATCCGCACGGGCGGGCCGTCGAGCCGGTCGGTGACGGTGACACGGGTGCCCGGCGCCAGCTTCAGTCGGCGCGCGGCGGTCTCGGGGAGCGCCACCTCGACGTCCGGCGTGCCCGCGCGCGGGGGCCGCCCCTCGCTGAACCGAACCTGTGAGGGGTCGAGCGCCGCGAAGTGCGTGAGGTCGGGCTTGCCGCCGCGCCGGGCGGCTGCCGTCCCGGTGGTCGCGGGCAGGGCGTACGGTCCGGAGCGCACCAGCGTCCGCACGGTCACCGGCAGCCCGTCGTAGGTCCGGCGCGCCCCGTCGCGTACGGCGGCGTCGGCGGCCCGGCGGTCGTCGGCCGTCACGTCGGCCGTGACGACGAGCGCGGCGCCGGCGGCGTTGCGCGGCTCGGCCAGCGAGTGGCGCAGGGCCGCGTCGCCGATCGCGGCCGAGTAGGCGGTGAGGGCCGCCAGCACGGAGGTGGTGAGCAGGACGGTGACGAGCGCGGCGGTGATCAGCGCCCGGTGCGCTCGCGCCCTCGCCAGGACAAGCGCGGCCCGCCCTGAACGCCCCCTGAAACGCCCCCCGTAAGTCGCCACCCGGCTCCCCCAAGCCTCCGCTGACATCATCGACCACACCTTTCGGTGATGTTGTCAGACCGGGAGCGGTGAGGTAAGCGCTGGCGAAGCGGGCTTGATCGGATTGTGACCGGAAATCGGCATGCTCTGACCGGAATCCGGGTTTCCCCTAGGGCGCACCCGTCAGGGGCCCGACGCCGCTCACGCGCCGACCGGGCGCAGGCTCTGCGACCGCCCGGCGGCTCCGCGCGTCAGCCACTCCCGGTACGCCGGCGCCTGACAGGCCGCCTCCCAGTAGGCCTCCTCCAACTCCGGCGACTGGACGTCGAGTTCGTCCGCCGTGCGGGCCGCGAGCAGCAGGCGCACTCCTATCGGGTCGCCGTGCAGGGGCCGGATGACCAGGTCGGGGCGAGGAGGGAGCGCGGTGGGCTGGCTCACCGTGACGACCTCGCCGATGGCGGCCAGGAGGTAGGCGGTGAGGTAGTCGCCGTGCAGCAGATCGGGCTTGATCCCGGCGGCGCGCAGTACCCGGCACACCCCGTCCCACTCGCCGTCGACCGTGGCGTCCACCATCCAGCGGTCGTGGGCGAGGTCCGTCAGACGTACCTCGTGGTGGGCCGCCGCGGGATGGTCGGCGGCCATGGTGACGAACTGGGGCTCGCGCTCCACCAGGATGCGCAGACACAGCCCGTTCGGGACGCGCAGCGGGCTGCCCTCGACCTCGTGCACGAACGCCAGGTCGAGGATGCCCTCGGCCACGTGCCGGAGCAGGGCGTTCGCGGAGACGTCCATCTGCAGGCTGGGCTCGACCGCGGGCGTGCGGGCCCGCAGCCGGCTGAGCCAGCCGGGGATCGCCCGGCTGGCCGTGGCGCCGATGCGCAGCCGGTGACCGCCCGCCGTGCGGGCGGCCGCGGCCCGGGTCTCGGTCACGATCGCGGAGAACTCGGCGACCAGCGGCCGGGCTCGGCTGACCACGATCTGCCCCAACGGCGTGGGACGGCTGCCCGTGGAGTCGCGGACGAAGAGCCGGCCGCCCAGCAGCTGCTCGATGCGGCGCAGTTGAGTGCTCAACGAGGGCTGGGCCATGCCCAGTTCACGGGCCGCCTTGTGCAGACTGCCGGCGTCGGCGATGGCGCACAGTACGCGTAGGTGCCTCACCTCGAGCTCCATGTCGCGGAGCGTAAGGGTTGGGCCTGACGGGACGCCAGACATTCAAACGGCAACATAACAGCAGGAGTCGCCCCGATAGCCGTGCGCTATCCCCAGTTGCCATCATCCCCACCGCCGCGGGCGGCCCCACACTCGGCCCTACCGATCGTTCACCACCCCACACGAACGAGTAGGAGCCCCCACATGACGTCCACCCGTACGTCCCCCATGTCCGCGAAGGCCTCCAGACGACTGCTGGCGCTCGGCCTGGGCGTGACGTTCGCGGCCCTCGGCAGCGCGGTCCCGGCGAGCGCCCAGTCCACCGGCTCGGCCGCCCCTGTCGCCGGGTACACCGGTTCGGCCCAGGAGGCGGCGAACAACAAGGCGTTCTTCGAAGCAGTCCTCAACTCGGTCGCCGAGAAGCAGGCCGCCAACCCGGGCCTGCGGTCCGTGACGGTCTACTACAACGCCACGCAGGCGCCGAACTTCCGCTCGCAGATATCGAGCGCGGCCTCGATATGGAACAGCTCCGTGAGCAACGTCAAGCTGCAGTCCACCTCCGGCAGCGGCGACTTCTCCTACTACGAGGGCAACGACTCGCGGGGCTCGTACGCCTCCACCAACGGCCACGGCAGGGGCTACATCTTCCTCGACTACGCCCAGAACCGGCAGTACGACTCGGTCCGCGTCGCCGCGCACGAGACCGGTCACGTGCTGGGACTGCCGGATCACTACTCGGGTCCGTGCAGCGAGCTGATGTCGGGCGGCGGGCCCGGCACGTCCTGCACCAACCGGTACCCCAACTCGACCGAGCGGGCGCGTGTCAACCAGCTGTGGGCCAACGGTCTCGCCAAGGCCCTCGACAAGCTGAACAAGGTGGGCTGACGACCTCAGGGCTCATCCCCCGTGCTGCAGGCGGGCCGTGCCGCGGAGGGCACGGCCCGCTTCGCCGTGCCGCGTCACCGGCTCTTAGAAGGCGTTGACGCGGCGTCCGCGCGCCACGGGGTCACGCGTCACAGGGTCACAGGGCGCCCTTCTTCGCGCCGGAGAACGCGGCGAACGCGCCGATGCCGAGGAACAGGAAGGTCATCGCGTCGGCCGTCTCGCTCCAGCCCTCGGTCAGCACGTCGAAGTGCTCGGTGAACAGCGAGGTCGCGGAGACGCCGAGTTCGTCGCCGCCGATCACCGCGATGCCGATGAGCTGGCCGAGGTAGACCGCGCCCAGCGACAGCACGGCGCTGACGACGGGCAGCACCGGGTTCGCCCCGCCGAGCTTGCCCGCCGCGAAGCCGATGAGGAAGCCGACGCCGACGGCCGCGTAGCCGATCTCGTACTC
The DNA here is from genome assembly GCF_040299045.1 of Streptomyces sp. NPDC001027. NCBI lineage: Bacteria > Bacillati > Actinomycetota > Actinomycetes > Kitasatosporales > Streptomycetaceae > Streptomyces > Streptomyces sp. NPDC001027. The sequence goes on along the minus strand of NZ_JBEPBI010000182.1, from coordinate 10,338 downwards.
CGTCGCGCCGACGATCGCGCCGTAGACGCCGGCCGAGACCAGCGCCACGACGACGGCGACGACCAGGCCCAGGGCCACGTTGTCGCGGGCGGGCGCCGCCGGCGCCGGGGGAGGCAGGGCGGGACCGGCCTGCTGGGCGAAGGGGTTTCCGTCGCCGGACTGCGGAACGCCCGGTGCGCCCGGTGCGCCGACGGCGGGCTGCTGGGCGAACGGGTTGCCCTCGGACGGCGGTGGTGGCGATGACTGGGTCATGACAGATTCCCCCCACGGGACTGATGCGACAAGTGGCGTGATGTGTGCGCACGAATGTGCGACAAGACGCCGAAGACTAGCAGCCGCGGCGGCCCTCTTCGCAGGGATTACGGAGGCTTCCGAAAGGCGTCCAAATGGCCGACCGACTCACCGCCGAACGGCGGAACGTCACAGGCTGCGAGGAGTGGGATGACGCGGTTCGTACAGCGGGAGTTCGGCGCCGCTGGGGAGTCGGATCGAGGCCAGCCGTCCCCAGCGCTGTTCGCTGACCGGCCGGGAGATCTCGACGCCCTGCGCGCGGAACCGGGCGAGCTGGGAGTCGAGGTCATCGCACATCAGATAGAACTCGTGCCGGGGCGGGCCGTCGGTCGGGTGGACCGCTACCTCGGCGGGAGGCAGTGCGAAAATGAGCCAGCCGCCGCCCGCGTCGACGCCCGGAAAACCGAGGACGTCACGGATGAAGTCACGGTCCGCCTCGGCGTCGTGGCTGTAGAGGATGACATGCGCCCCACTGATCACGGCTGGCTCCTGCCCTTGGACGTGCCGGCGGTCGGGTCCTGCGACATCCTGCCCGCCCGGACGAGCGATGCCCTGCACCACACAGGACGACACGACGGTCGTCCCGCTTCCGGTCGCGGCGCCCGCGGCTGCAGGGGCCGGAAAGCGCCACGCCGGTCGTGTTCCGCCGTGGAACCATCTCTGCCCTGTCGACGTGCAGATATGGGAGTGCCGGGGACGCCTTCCCGGACCGGGACATGACGGCACAGGCCGACGGATGGATGCGGGTACGGACCAGATGGATGCAATCCACGACGACGTGGTGGAGTTCGCGCTGCTGCTGACGCGTCTGAAGGAGCGCACAGATCACAGCTACACGGCGCTGGCCCGTCGTCTGGCCATGAGTGCCTCGACCCTGCACCGCTACTGCGCCGGAGAGGCCGTCCCCCTGGACTTCACCGGAATCGAGCGGTTCGCCGCGCTCTGCGGCGCCTCCCCCGAGGAACGCGTGGAGTTGCACCGCCGATGGATCCTGGCAGTCGCGGCGCGGCGACGGTCACGCCTTTCCGAAGCCCGGCGGACGCCGAAGCACCACGACACCGCAAGCCCGGCGACTGCGACTACGACTGCTTCCGCGTCCGCGTCGGTCGACCACAGCGACCACAGCGACCAGTTGGACGAGGCAACCGGACAGGCCGTGCAGGCCGCGCCGGGCGTGCGGGGCGTGCGGGGCGTGCCGGCTGCACAAGGCGGGCAAGCCATACAGGCTGCGCAAGCCGTGCAGGCACGCTCGTTCCCGAGGCCTGTCTCGTCGGCCGGCCGACCGGCCCCCGACCGGCGTCCTCGACGAGGTCCCGTGCGATCGCTGGTGCTGGCGGCCTCGCTCGCCTTCGTGTTCGCCGGCCTCACCGCGTCCGCTGCAAGGCCCCTGGCCGGCGACGGTGGGCCGGCGGCTACCGCCCCCACGGCGCCCAAGTCCTCGGCGCCGGCCGCGGGCAGCGGTGGCAGCCCGCGGAAGAACCGGGCGGAACAGGTCCCGCCGCCGGCCCCGCTCACCTGGACGTCCAAGTCCCAGCTCTGGCAGCTCGATTGCGACCACGACTACGTCATCGCCAAGCCTCCGCAGCAGGTCCCTCCGCCGCCGACGCCGGCCGACGCCGCGGGGTGGGCCGCGTCCCAGAAGGCGGTCCACGGGCGCACCACCAATCTGCAGATCTCGGTGCAGGGACGCGGCTCTGCCGCCGTGGTCCTCGAGGCACTGCATGTGCGCGTGGTCGACCGCGTCACCCCCGCGGACCGCTCGGGCTCCGCCTACTCCATGTACGAAGGCTGCGGCGCCGTCCTCGTCCCCCGCCACTTCGCCGTGAACCTCGACGCCCGCCGCCCCCTGGCCCGTTCGGTCCCCGGCAACGACCCGGACAGACCGGCACCCGCGATCGGCTTCCCCTATCAGGTGTCCCTGCGGGATCCGGAGGTCCTGCTGCTCGCCGCCCGCACCGAGACCTGCACCTGCGACTGGTACCTCGACCTCGACTGGTCCTCACAGGGCCGCACCGGCACCGTGCGCATCGACGACCACGGCCGCCCGTTCCGCACCACCAGCATCAACGGGCTGCCGCACTACTGGTACCGAGATGGCCACGGCTGGATCCCCATGACCTGACGACCTGCCCGGACGGGGCGCAGGGGACCGGACGCCGCTTTCGAAACAGCCCCAGATGAAACGCCGGCCCACGGGTACCGGCGGTGCGGGCGGCGATGTCGGTTCCGGCGTCGCCACCGCGAATCCGGCCGCGCCCCTGCGAGATCCGGCGCGGATCGCCCCGGGGCCGGACGACCGCATCGCCCTCGGCCCCCTCTCGCCCCGGGAAACCCGCGGGTGCCGCGTAGTGCCTGCGTGCGATCATCGTCTCAACAACCGCTGATCCAGGGGGGATTCAGATGAACGAAGCGGATTCACCTCCGCCTGCGAGACGGCGGCGGGCCGTCGCGCTGCTCGCCGCCGTCCCGCTGCTCGCCTCGCTGCTCGGCCTCACCGCGGCGGGCACCGCCCAGGCCGACGATCCCGTCGACCCGGCGTGCGCGACGCTCGCGACCGCGCCGTTCGGGGACCCGGGGGACGCCATCGGAAAGGCGACCGTCGCGGGCGACGCAAGCACCTGCTACACCGTCACCGCCGAGACGCCCGGGCTCTATCAGGTGTCGCTGAACGACAGCAGCTACCAGGGGTACACGACCCTCGATGCCGCCGACGGCATCCCCGTGGACTGCAACGGGGCCATGTACAAGATGTGTACGGTCCCCGCGGCGGGTACGTACACGCTGTCGGTCTTCAACCGTGACTGGGAGCCCCGGGACACCGCCGTCACCTTCGTGTCGCTCGCCTCCACTCGCGGCTGCGCCGACCCGGTCGGCACCCGTTGGGACCAGCCGGACCTCACCCGTACGACGGTCAGCCCCGTGGAAGTCGACTGTCAGCCCTTCGAGGCCGCACCCGGCGAGCGGATCCGGCTCACCCGGGGTTCGAAGGTGTACGGCGAGTCCACTGCCTGGATCACCGACGAGACCGGCGCCCGGATCTGCGTCCCCATCCCTGAGGACGACGAGAACACGTGCGCGCTGCCCGGTGACGGCCCCTACCGCATCGTCTCCCGCATCCCCTACACGGAGCGGGGCTTCCCCGCCCAGTATGCGGTGAAGGCTCGAAGGCTCGATGATCCGCAGGGCTGCACCACCGCCCCGGTACGGCCGTTCGGGCCGCTGTCCGCGCAGGACGCGACCACCGACCCCTGCTTCACCTTCACCGCCGAACGGCCAGGCCCGTACCACGTGCACCACCTGAGCGAGACCCAGGAGACCGGCCCGGTCCGGGTGTACGACGCGGCCGGGCTGACGGTGTGCCAGGCCGCGGCCGACCCCTGTGCCCTCCCGGCCGCGGGAACCTACACCGCCGTCGTCGACGGGCTCTACCCCTTCCGTGACGAGCGGGACGGACTGATCGTCCTCGATCGCGCGTCGGACGCCGGGTGCGTTGCTGTCGGGAGCGGTTCACGCCGGGGCGAGCTGACCACGGCAGGACAGTACGACTGCCTGACGCTGTCCTATCCGCAGGGCGCGCGGATCGCCGCCCTCACCCCGCTCTCCTCGCCCGGAATGGACGCCGACGTGGAGGTCGTCGACCGGGAAGGCGCCCCGCAGTGCGACGCGTACAAGCTCGCCGGCGGCGACTGCGCGCTGACCGGAACGGCCCCCTACCGAGCGCTGGTGCACACCGAGGATGGCGGCGACGACGCCACCGGCGCGTACAGGGTGGCCCTCCATCGCACCGACACGTCCGGCGGCTGCACCGTGCTGCCCGCCGGCGGCTTCGGCGCGGACGGTGCGAAGGCCACGTTCGGCACGGGTGACGGAGTCTTCTCCAAGTGCCTGGACATCCCGGCGAACGGCCACACGGCGGCAGAGGTCTTTCAGCTGGTCGCCACTTCCGGAACCGCGAGCGCCGGTTTCTCGGTGGTGGACGCCGCCGGCAAGAAGGTCTGTGAGCGCCCGGCCACCACCAACGGCTGGACGGTCTGCCCGCTGACCCCGGGCAAGGCCCACACCGTGCTGGTGACCGGCCGGGACCAGGCGGCCACGTACACGCTGGCCCGGCGCGACGTCACCGCCACCGCGTCCTCGGCGGGCTGTGCGAAGGCCGCGGCGGTCAAGGTCGGCGGCCCGTCCGTGCGCGGCACGGCCGGCGTGCCCGGCACCCTCACCTGCCACCAGATCACCGCCGGCGCCGCCACCGACGTCGTGCACGTCAACGTGCGGGACGCCCTGGGCACCGCCAACTCGGCCGTCGTCGGCGGCGACGGAGTGGTGGAGTGCCCTTTCCGCAACGTCTCCTGCGCCGTCACCGGCTTCACCGCCCACCAAGTGCTCGTGCAGACCCCGGTCACCTTGAGGGCCGCGCCCGAATACCGACTCGACGCGCTGCGGATCGCGACCGCGGAGGGTCCGGCACCCGAGTGCACCCGGGTCCCGTCGGTCTCCTACGGGTACGGGCCTGTCACCGGCGCCCTCGACGAGGCGCACAGCGCGGTGTGCGCGGTACTGCCGACCGCCCGATTCGACCGCTTCACCACCGACATCAAGGACACGTCCGGGGCCACGACGACGGCGGTGCCCGCCCTCTACAGCACCAAGTGGGTCAACGGCTGCCAGCTGTGGACCACCTCCTACAACTGCGACGCCGGCACGGACACCGCGGCCAGTCCGACGGTGTTCCTGCTCGGCCTTCCCGAGAAGGCGTCCACCACCTCCTACAGCGCCAGGCTGGTCTGCGCGGCGTCACTGTGCGGCGCGGACCGCCCGAGCGCGACGGCGGTGACTCCCCAGACGGGTACCGCCGGCAGCAAGGTCACTCTGAAGGTGACCGGTACCGCGCTCGGCGCCGACGCCGAGGTCCGGTTGGCCGACGGCGCCACGACGCTGGTCGCCACGACGGCATCGGTGTCCGCGGACAACCGGACGCTCACCGCGACCGTGGACCTGTCGGGCGCGTCCTCGGGCACGGCGTGGAGCGTCAGCGTGATCCAGCGGGGTGTCCAGTACCGGTGCGGGTCGTTCACGGTGACCCCGCCGGCCCTGGCGAACACCGCGGTCCCCAAGGTGAACGGCACGGCCAAGGCGGCTGCCAAGGTCACCGCGGCCCCGGGCAGCTGGTCGGCGGCACCGGACTCCTACACCTACCAGTGGAAGGCCGACGGCAGGGCGATCGCGGGAGCGACGGCGTCCTCGTACACCCTGCCCCCGACGCTCGTCGGCAAGAAGCTCACGGTGACCGTGACGGCCGCCCGCAGCGGCTGGACGACCGCGTCGGCGACCTCGGCGGCGGTGACCGTCGCCAAGGGCGACGCGCCCAGGGCGACCAGGATGCCGGTGATCAGCGGCACGGCGAAGGTCGGCAGGACGCTTAAGGCCGCCAACGGAACCTGGAGTCCGGCGGCCACGTCGTACGCGTACCAGTGGTACGCGAGCGGCACCGCGATCAGCGGAGCGACCAAGTCCTCACTGGTGCTGAAGTCGGCGCAGAAGGGCAAGAAGATCACTGTGAAGGTGGTCGCGCACCGTACCGGACATCTGGACGGTTCGGCGGTGAGCAAGGCGACCGGCGCGGTCGCCCGGTAGGACGTCCGCGGTGTGCGTGCCGGGGTCGGGGGCGGTCAGCCGACCGGCTCCGGTACGGCTGATTCCGCCGGGGCGGGTCTCGCGGGGCCGGTGGTGACCATCAGGCCCGCCACCAGGCCGGCCAGCAGCATGATTCCGGCGGCCCACCAGATGGCCACCGTGTAGCCGTGCACGGTGGCCTCGGCCGCGACCTGCGCCCGGCGCACGGGGCCGGTCAGATGGGACGAGAGGTAGGCGGCGCTGCTGGTGGTGGCGATCGTGTTGAGCAGCGCCGTACCGATGGAGCCGCCCACCTGCTGTGAGGTGTTGACGGTGGCGGAGGTGACTCCGGCGTCCTGCGGAGCGACCCCGGCCGTGGCGGTGGCGAAGACCGGCATGAAGGTCAGGCCCATGCCAAGGCCCATCAGCAGCAGCGCGGGCAGGATCTCGTCGGCGTAGGAGGAGTGCACGGTCATCCGGGTGAGGATCACCATGCCGCCCGAGGCGAGGAGCATGCCGGGAACCATCAGCATGCGCGGCGCCACGCGGTTCATCAGCCGGGCGGAGATCTGGGTGGAACCGATGATGATCGCCAGGGTGAGCGGGAGGAAGGCGAGGCCCGTCTTGACGGGGGAATAGCCGAGGATGACCTGGAGGTAGTAGGTCATGAACAGGAACAGGCCGAACATCCCGATGATGGCCAGGCCCATGGTCAGGAAGCAGCCCGCGCGGTTGCGGTCCTTGATGATGTGCAGGGGCAGCAGCGGCACCCGCGCCTTGGTCTGCCACCACACGAAGACCGTGAGCAGGACGATCCCGCCCGCGAAGAGGCCCAGCACCAGCGGGTCGGTCCAGCCGCGCGGCTCGGCCTCGCTGAAGCCGTAGACGATCGCCACCAGGCCGCCGCAGCCCAGCACCGCGCCGGGCACGTCGAGCCGGACGTCCGCGTGGCCGGCGCGGTCGTGGAGCAGTACGAGGCCGCCGAACACGGCGATGACGGCGATGGGCACGTTGACGTACAGGCACCAGCGCCAGTCGAGGTACTCGGTGAGCAGGCCGCCGAGGATGAAGCCGATCGCTGCGCCGCTGCCGGCGAGTGCGCCGTAGATGCCGAAGGCCTTGCCGCGTTCCTTGGGGTCGGTGAACGTCGTGGTCAGAAGGCTGAGCGCGGAGGGGGCGAGCACGGCCGCGAAGACGCCCTGGAGGGCGCGTGCGCCGAACAGCATGCCCGCCCCGGTGGCCGCCCCGCCGAGCGCGGAGGCGGCCGCGAAGCCGACCAGGCCGATCACGAAGGTGCGTTTGCGGCCGACCCGGTCGGCGATACGGCCGCCGAGCAGCAGCAGCCCGCCGAAGGCCAGGGTGTAGGCGGTGATCACCCACTGGCGGTCGCCGTCGGAGATGCCCAGGTCCTGCTGAGCGGAGGGCAGCGCGATGTTCACGATCGTCGCGTCCAGGACGACCATGAGCTGGGCGAGGGCGATGATCACCAGGCCCCACCAGCGGCGGGGATCGGGTGCGGTGTCGGCAGAGGATTCACCTGTCCGGGTGACACTCATCTGGACAGAACACCACGAATCTCCGCGTGCCGCATCCGTGGGCCGATCAGCCCTCAGCAGGTGGGGCTGCTGGAGATCTTTATTCCGGTGACGACGTAGGCGTCGGCGAACACGGTCTGGCTGTTCGGCGAAAGACAGATGGATCCCCCGCTCCGGAGCCGCAGGTACACCACGTCGTCGTTGCGGGTGTTCAGGACTCCGTAGTGCGGGCGGGGCGTGACCGCCTGGTAGGAGCTGGTGACGTCCTTGTACTTCGAGAGCACCGTGCCCGTGAGAAGGGCGTGGTTGTCCACGTAGAAGCAGACGTACGGGTACGGGCAGCCCTGGGTGGGCGGCTCCGCGTGCGCCGCGGACGCGCCGGTCACGGACATGGCCAGGACCGCCGCGCTCACCCCCGCGAAGCTGACGGCCTTACGGATGGCGGGCTTCATTGCGGGCGTCGTTGCAGGCTTCATCGTTCCTCCAAGAACTCGGGTCGTCGTGCGAAGGGAATCAGGTGCCGGGCGTCGGCTCCGGGCGTCGGCTCCGGGCAGCCGCTGGGAGACGGCCTCGGTGGTGCTGTCCGTCCGTCTGCGGCTTCGGTCGGTGCGGCAGCCACAGCTTCGGCTGCCTTCCCGGCCTGGGACAAGGGCCGCCGCGTCCGTGCGACGACGGGACGATCCCACCCCCGACGACCTGCGCGAACAAGGAAGCCTGGGATGCTCGTCCGGGATGCGGAACCCACTCTCAGCTGTGGCGCGGCGCCCGGCGCGAGGTGGACGGGGAGCGGGTGTTCAGCGCGTGGGAGTCAGTTCCGGCGTGTGCTCCGGCCGCTCCGGCTGCTCTTCCGTGTGCGTCTCGGGGCCGCCGAACCATGCCACCGCGACCGCGCCCGCCACCGCGAGGACGAAGCCGAGCACGGCCATCCAGGCGAGGCCCGCCCGTGAGGCGTCGCCGAGCCAGAGCACGCCGATCGCGCCGGGCAACACGGTCTCACCGACGACCAGGGCCGCGGTGGCGCCGTTGACCGAGCCGATCTGCAGGGCGACGGTGTGCAGGTACATTCCGCCTACGCCGGCCGTCACGATCGCGTACAGGGCAGGATCCGTGAGCAGGGCGGCCGGATCGAAGGGGTCGACGCCGTTCAGGATGCGGACGCCCACGCCGAGCGCGCCGAAACCGAGACCGGACAGCAGACCGGCGAGGATCGCTGCGCGGGGACCGACGAGGCGTACCGCGACCGTGCCGCCCGCCATCAGGGCGAGCGAGACCGCCAGAAGCCACCAGTGCGTGGCGATCGGGATGCCGTCTCCGCTGCCCTCCTCCCCCGCCGCCGTCGCGAGCAGGACGAGCGCCGCGCAGACCACGCCGATGGACGTCCATTCGGCGCGGGACAGCCGGATGTTCAGGAGGCGCACGCTCAGCACCGCGGTGATGATCAGGTTGGCGCTGATCACGGTTTGCGAGAGGAACAGCGGCAACAGCCGGGCAGCGAGCGCGCCGAGCGCGAAGCCCACGAAGTCCAGGACGGTACCGACGACGAACTCCCAGGTCATCGCGGCTTTGGCGGTGGAGGAGAGGCTGGGCCCCCCGTACTGGGTGCGGGCCGTGGTGGCCGCATCGCTGCGCGCGGACCTGCGGGACCCGACGGCTTGCAGGACTGATCCTGTGCCGTAACAGACGGATGCCGCAACGGCGGTCAGCAAGCCGATCAACACGATTCGCTCCGTTCTTGACGGGCGCCGACGCAGCGCCGTCCCGGTTGACCAGACGGCACAGGGGCACGGAGCGTTGCCTCGCCGTCGGTTTCGCCTCTCGCCCTCGCGGGGGCGTCACCCCGGATAGGCGGGGGCGACCGCGGATTCCATGAGGCGGCGGGCCGTGCCGGCGCCGTCGGCGGGGACGGTCCACAGGTCGGAGCCGTAGTCGCCGGGGAGGGCGTAGACGAGGGTGTCGCCGTCGGCCCACAGGGCCTGGTCGTCGATGTTGCGGGTCTCGGCCGGTCGCCGTCTCCCGCATGGTGCGCAGGTTCAGGACGTACAGCCGCCAAGGGGCGTCTGGGGAGGCTCCGTCGACGCGCTTCTTGTAGGCGATCCGGGTCCCGTCAGGTGAGAGCGACGGACATTCGACGTTGCGGTGCACGGTGGTGAGGGTGCGTGCGGCGACGTCCCCCCGGACGAGGTAGGTCCGGCCGCCCGTCGCCAGCGTCGCGTAGAAGCGGGAGTCGTCGGCGAAGGTGACCCCCCAGACGTTGAGGTCCGCCGCGTGATACGGCCGGCCGTCCCGGATGACGTCGAACGTCTCCAGGTTGTCGTCGATGGCCCAGGTGCGGGTGTCGACGATGGCGGTGCGGGTGGAGAAGTCGGTCCCGGCGTACGAGTCCCCGCTGACGAACACGGTCCAGGCGACCATGCGGCCGGAGGGCGAGACCCGGGCCCGGGTCGGGACGCCGCCCGCCGGGAAGTGGCGCCGTTCGCGCAGGTGGGAGTCGAGCACCACCGCGCGATAGGTGTCCTGCAGCGCGCCGTGCTCGGCCTGGAGGCAGATGCCGGTGCCGGCCGCCGCGTGGAAGCGCAGGCATTTCACGCCCGACACGGTGCGCGGGCCCTGCGGATCGTCGGCGGGCACGGTGGCGATCTCGTCGCGGTGCGGACCCCACGCCAGGTTGCGTACCAGCAGCCGGCGTTCGGCCGTCGGCCGCAGCGAGACCGCGCCGGTGCGCACGGCCGGACCGTCCGCCTGCTGCTCGTCCCGCAGGCCCGACCGGTGGGCGGCGTGGAGCACCGCCCCGGCGCCGGCCGCGCCGAGCAGCACGACCGCGACCAGCAGGATCACCAGGCGGGTTGTCCGGGTCATGCGCGCACCTCATCCGTGGGGAACGGCGCCTCGTCGGCGGCCGCGG
>NZ_JBEPBI010000181.1:0-15800 GCF_040299045.1 Streptomyces sp. NPDC001027 | reverse complement strand
TCGGTGCCGCAGATCCCGACGAAGGCGGGGGCCAGCTCCACCTCGCCGGTACCCGGCGGGGAGGTCTCGACGGACGCGGTGTCCAGCGAGCGGGCAGCGGTGTAACGGACGGCGAGAGTGGTCATCGTGTCGTCAGGGTCCCTTCAGCGCGGACGCCGATGGTCAGCAGCAGGTTGGCGTAGGTACGGACGTCGGCGGTGACGATGGCCAGCGCCAGGTCGGGCGAGCGGGCGGCGTCGTAGAACTCGAAGCGGCCGAGCGTCTCGACGGGGACGGGCGCGAGCCGGGCGCGGTACTCGCCGATGGCGGGCGGCTCCGGTGCGCCCTCGGGCGGCACCATCACGTGGGCCGACTCGACGGGCAGGGCGGTCATCAGGACGTCGAGCACGGTGGTGACGTCCAACAGGCCCGGCGCCAGGTTCAGATGGACGGTACGGGCGCGGTCGCCGGTGGCGGTGCTCGCGGGGTAGTGGCCGTCGGCGAGCAGCACACGGGCGCCGTGACCGGCGCCGGCCAGGGCTTCGAGGATCCCGGGGTGCAGCAGGTCGGTCAGGAGCACGGTGTTCCCTTCTTCCGTTCGGGGGCCTTCGGGTCGGGCGGGTCGAGTCGGTAGAAGCCGGTCGCGGCGCCCGCGAGGACGGCCTCGGTCTCGGCGGCGGAGCAGCCGCGCAGGAGTTCCTCGACGGTGGCCGCCCACTGGTTCCAGCCGCCCGCGAGGACGCAGACGGGCCAGTCGGAGCCGAACATCAGCCGCTCGGCTCCGAAGGCGGAGAGCAGGACGTCCCACACGGGGCGGATGTCGGCGGTCGTCCAGTTGCGGTGGTCGGCCTCGGTGACCAGGCCCGAGACCTTGCAGCACACCTGCGGGTGGGCGGCCAGTCGTCGCACGTCCCGCTCCCAGTCGCCCAGTTCACCCCGGGCCACGGGCGGCTTGCCCGCGTGGTCGAGGACCAGGGGCAGTTCGGGAAGGCGTTCGGCGAGCCGCACGGCCTGGTCGAACTGGTGGTCGCGGATCAACAGGTCGTAGGCCAGGCCGTGTTGTGCGACCGTCCGCAACCCCCGCTCCACGGACGGTCGTTGCAGCCACCGCGGGTCTGACTCTCCCTGGACGAGGTGCCGCAGGGAGCGGAGGCAGCGGCCGCCCGGGCCGGCGAGCAGGTCGGCGAGGACGTCACCGACCTCCGGCGAGGCGAGGTCGGCCCAGCCGACCACCGCGCCGATCAGCGGCTCGGCGTCGGCCAGGGCGAGCAGCTCCCGGGTCTCGGACACGGACGTCACGCACTGGACGACCACCGTGCGCGCCAGCGGCCGGCCGGCGATGCGCCGGGACGCGTCCGACCGCAGATCGTCCGTGCCGAAGGTACGGCGGATCGGCTCGTGTCCGGGCTCGTCCAGCCAGGGCTGGGGCCGGCGGTCCAGGTCCCACAGATGGTGGTGGGCGTCCACCAGCTCCCCAGGAGCGGTCGACTCAGGGTCCTCAGACACGGACGGACCAGACCGGGCCGTCGGGGTACGTGTACTCCTTCAGCGACTCCTGGTGCATCTCCGCGCTCAGCCCCGGCAGGGTGGGCGCGAGGTAATGGCCGTCGGCGATGCGCACCGGGTCGACGAAGTGCTCGTGGAGGTGGTCGACGTACTCGATGACCCGGTCCTCGAGGGTGCCGGAGACGGCCACGTAGTCGAACATCGACAGGTGCTGCACCATCTCGCACAGGCCGACGCCGCCGGCGTGCGGGCAGACCGGCACGCCGAACTTGGCGGCCAGGAGCAGGATGGCGAGGTTCTCGTTGACTCCGCCGACCCGGGCGGAGTCGATCTGCACGATGTCCACGGCGCCGGCCTGGAGCAGCTGCTTGAAGACGACCCTGTTGGCGATGTGCTCGCCGGTGGCGACCTTGATCGGGCTCAGCGCCCTGCGGACCGCGGCGTGCCCGAGGATGTCGTCCGGGGAGGTCGGCTCCTCGATCCAGTACGGCTGGTAGGGGGCCAGTTCGCGCATCCAGTCGATGGCGGGCTGCACGTCCCATCTCTGGTTGGCGTCCACGGCGATGCGGATGGAGTCGCCGACCGCAGCGCGGGCGGTGCGCATGCGCCGCACGTCGTCCTCCAGGGACGCGCCGACCTTCAGCTTGATCTGGGTGAAGCCCTCGGCGACGGCCTCCCGGGCGAGGCGGGCCAGCTTCTCGTCGGAGTAGCCGAGCCAGCCGGGCGTGGTGGTGTAGGCGGGGTATCCGCGCTCCAGCAGAGCGGCGATGCGCTCCTGGCGGCCGGGCTCGGCGCGGCGCAGGATCTCGAGGGCCTCCTCGGGGGTGAGGGCGTCGCTGAGCCAGCGGAAGTCGATCTGCGCGACCAGGTCCTCGGGCGACATCTCGCCGAGGAAGCGCCAGACGGGCTTGCCCGCGCGCTTGGCCGCCAGGTCCCAGGCAGCGTTGACGACGGCGCCGGTCGCCATGTGGATCGCGCCCTTCTCCGGTCCCAGCCAGCGCAGTTGGGGGTCGTGGACGAGTGAGCGGGAGAACGCGCCGAGATCTCCGCACACCTCGTCGACCGAGAGACCCACCACGTACGGGGCGAGCGCCGCGATGGCGGCGGCCTGGACGTCGTTGCCTCGGCCGGTGGTGAAGGCCAGGGCGTGGCCCTCCAGGCCGTCCCCGGCGTCGGTGCGCAGGACGACGTACGCGGCCGAGTAGTCGGGCTCGGGGTTCATGGCGTCCGACCCGTCCAGATGCTCGGACGTCGGGAAACGCACGTCCAGCACGTCGAGAGCGGTGATACGGGCGGCGGAGGCCGGGGTGGGGGACACAGCGGAGGACATGGCAACTCCTGGAGGAGCAGGGGGGATGACGGCCCCTGCGACGAGATGGGGAACGAGGCGGAGTCCGGCGGCCGCGCGGTCCCGGGGGGCCCCGGTCACGGCCGCCCGGAATCACTCCTGGACCTTGCCGCCCGTGATGCGGGAGATCATCAGCGCGGCCAGGATGATCAGGCCGTTGAGGGCGCCGATCCACTGGGCGGGGACCCCCGCCAGGGTGAGCACGTTCTGGATCATGAAGAGCAGCAGGATGCCGCTGAACGCGCCGAACATGGTGCCCTTGCCGCCGTTGAGGCTGATCCCGCCGATCACGGCGGCGGCGAACACGGTGAAGATGTAGCCGTTGCCCTGGGCGGAGGCGACGGAGGCCAGCCGCCCGGACAGCAGCAGCCCGGAGAGGGCGGCGAGCACACTGCCGCTGACCAGGACGATCCACAGGACCCGGTCGGTGCGGATGCCGGCCGCCTTCGCCGCGTCGACGTTGCCGCCGATGGCGTAGAGGGAGCGGCCGAAGCTGGTCCAGCCGAGCACCACGATGGCGACGGCGAACAGGGTGAGGGTGAGCCAGATGGAGGCGGGCATCCCGAACCACTGGGCGGTGCCGAGGTAGAGCATCGACTCGGGCAGCTGGAAGAACGTCTGGCCGCCGGAGATGCCGGTGAGGATGCCGCGCAGGACGATCAGCATGCCGAGGGTGACGATGAACCCGTTGAGGCCGAAGCGGATGATCAGCAGGGAGTTGACCACGCCGATGAGCACGCCCACGGCGAGGGTGAGGGGGATCGCCCAGGCGCCGGGCAGCAGGCCCAGTCCGTGTCCGGCGCTGCCGATGGTCAGCCAGGCCGCGACGCCGGGCGCGAGGCCCATCGTCGACTCGAGGGAGAGGTCCATCTTCTTGACGATCAGGATCATCGTCTGGGCGAGCACCAGCAGAGCGATCTCGGACATCGTCTGCAGGACGTTGATGAGGTTGTCCGCCTGCAGGAACACGGGGTTGACGATCTGACCGACGATCGCGATGACGACGATCGCGGGGACGAGCGCCAGGTCGCGCAGCCGCGCCAGCGGTATCCGGCCGCCGAACAGCGCGGTCCGCTTGACGCCCGGCTGGTCGGGCTTGGACGTGGGCGCGTCCGCGAGGACGGTTTCAGGCATCGAGGTCCACTCCTTCCATCGCGGCGACGACGTCGTGGTCGTGCCAGCCGCGCGGGATCTCCAAGGTCACTCGGCCCTGGAACATCACCAGGACCCGGTCGCACATACGCAGGTCGTCGAGTTCGTCGGAGGCGATGAGCACTCCGGTTCCGGTGTCCGCGGTCTCCTCGACCTTGCCGAGGAGGAACTCCTTGGAGCGCACGTCCACGCCCGCGGTCGGGTTGATCAGGACCAGCAGCCGGGGGTCGTCGGCGAGGGCGCGTGCCATGACGACCTTCTGCTGGTTGCCGCCGGACAGCGCGGAGACCGGCAGGTCCGGCCCCGGTGTCTTGATCGCCAGCTTCTCGATCATGCCCTGGGCGAGCCGGTCGCGGGCCTGGCTGCTGACGAGCCCGTTGCGACCGAGCCGGTGGGGCACGGACAGGGTGGCGTTGTCGGCGATCGACATGTCGGGCACGAAGCCCTGGTGGTGCCGGTCCTGGGGGACGAATCCGGCGCCGGCGGCGAGCGCGGCGGGCACACTGCCCGGCCGGGGCCGCTGTCCGGCGATCTCGACCGAACCGTCGTCGGCCGACCGCAGTCCCACGACCGTCTCGGCGACCTCGGTGCGGCCGCTGCCCGCGGCGCCGGCGAGCCCGACGATCTCACCGGCGCCCACCTGGAAGGTGACGTCCTGGTAGGCGTCGCCGCTGATGGCCCGGACGCTCAGCGCGGCCGTCGCGTCCGGGTCCAGGGTGCTCGCCCGTTCCTCGCGCCGACCGCCGGCGGCCTCGCCGGTCATGGCGGCGACGAGTTCGGTGCGGGGAAGCTCGGCGACCGGTGCGGTCACGATGTGCCGGGCGTCCCGGAAGACCGTCACCATGTCGCAGATCTCGTAGATCTCCTGGAGGTGGTGGCTGATGAACAGGAAGGTCACGCCCTGGCTCTGCAGGTCGCGGATCCGGTCGAACAGCCGGTTGATGGCGGCTCCGTCGAGCTGGGCGGTGGGTTCGTCGAGGATGATGAAGCGGGCGCCGAAGGACAGCGCGCGGGCGATCTCGACGAACTGCCGCTGTTCCACGCTGAGATCGCCGGCCGGGGTCTGCGGATCCACGTCGACCGACCAGGTCGACAGCAGGTCCTGTGCCCGGCGGCGCACGCCCTGCCAGCTGATGAGCCGGCTCGGGCCGTGGTCGTGCCGGTTCAGGAACAGGTTCTCGGCGACGGTCAGGGTCGGGATGATCGTCGACTTCTGGTAGACGCAGGCGACGCGCTGCCGCCAGCCGTCGCGGTCCGCGGGCCGGGGAGCGGGGCGGCCGCCGAAGGAGACCGTCCCCTCGTCCGGGCTCTGCAGTCCGGTGAGGACGGACACCAGCGTCGACTTGCCCGCTCCGTTGCGGCCGACGAGCGCGTGCGTCTCACCGGACCGGATGGTGATCCGGGCCCCGTCCAGGGCCACTGTCGGACCGAATCGTTTGACTATGCCCGTCGCCTCGACGACGGGCGGGCCCGCCGGGGCCCGTCCGTCGTCCGCCGGGGCGGGCGCGGGGGTGACTGCTCGCTCCCCGTCGCTCATCTCAACCGCCTTGTTCTCGTGAGCCGTCGTATGGGTCGGTGAGCCTCAGCCGAGGTTGTTGCCCCAGAGGGACTTGTCGTCGCTCTTGAGGCTCGGCACACCGCCGTAGGTGCCGCCGTCGGCGGTGACCAGCGGCGCGGAGAGCTGGTCCTCCAGCAGTCCGTCACGGACCTGGACGATGGTGCTGTCGTGGTCGGTCTTGCCGGGCTTGAACGTCTTCCCGTCGATGGCGGCCTTGAGGTAGTACAGGGCGTACTTGGCGTAGAGGTCGGCCGGCTGGGAGACGGTGGCGTCGATCTTGCCGGCGGCTATGGACTTCAGCTCTTCCGGAATGCCGTCGTTGGAGACGATGAAGACGTGCTTCTTGTCCTCGGGACCGACCAGCAGGCCCTTCTGCTTGAGGACCTGGAGCGTGCCGGACAGGGCGAAGCTGGACTCCATGTAGACGCCCTTGATGTCCGGGTTGGCGGTCAGGTCCGTCTGGAGCTTCTGCGCGGCGACGGCACCGTCCCAGTTGGTGGCCTCGCCGAACACCTTGATGTCCGGGAAGTTCTTCTTCATGCAGTCGTTGAACGCCTCGGTGCGGTCACGGCCGTTGATGGAGTCCAGGCCGCCCTCCAGCATCACGACCTTGCCCTTGCCGGCGAGCTTGGCGCCCAGGTACTGGCAGGCCTTCTCGCCGTACGCGCGGTTGTCGGCGCGCACGACCATGAACACCTTGCCGCTGTCGGGACGGGTGTCGACCGTGACGACGGGGATCTTCTTCGCCTCCAGCTGCGCCAGCGTCGGCGCGATGGCTGCGGTGTCCTGAGGGGCCATCGCGAGGCCCTTGACGCCCTGGCTGATGAAGGTCTGCGCGTTGGCGGTCAGCTTGGCGACGTCGTTCTGCGAGTTGGTGGTCTTGAGCGAGAGGCCGAGCTCCTTGGCGTACTCCGGCGTGTACTTGATGTACGAGTTCCAGAAGTCGGTGTCGGACCGCGGGTAGTCGACGCCGACCAGCGGCTTGCCGTCGGCGCCGGCCGCGGCGCCGGAGCCGCCGCATGCGCTGAGCAGCGCCATCGCGGAGAGGACGGAGGCAGCGGAACAGAGGGCGGTTCTGAGTCTCATGGGTACTTCCTCGCGCTGGTCCCGTAGCGGGAGATGTTTCGCATGGGCGACGACCGTGTGACGCCGCCCTGGAGAGATGGGATGTTTATAGGCGGCTGATCGATGGCGTGTCTACCCCTTGGTGCAATTTGCCGTGTACTTCCGACCTGATCGACCGTCCTGGGCCTAGGGAGAGCTGAAGCGTCCAGCGATCCATCCCATGAATCGTGGCCCATCCGTGATGTGACTGCACCGCGGCATGCTCATGAAACATGCCATGTTTCGGACGTGACAAAAGGGAAAAGACCAGGACTTAAGCGGCAAAAACCCTTGTCATGAGCCGGTTTTCATCCCTGCACGCCCGTTGACACGGCAAGGACGCATGGCCGACCTTCGTGCGTAACGAACGGCAACCCGGGCCGGGACCGAACCGGGCGTCCCCTTCCTTCACCCCCGCCCCCTTCGCACCAGGGATGTGTCATGCCGAGTTCGATCAACAGACGCCGCTTCTTGGCGGGAGCCACCTTCGTGGCCGCAGCGACGGTCGCCGGCGGCCTGTTCGGCGCGGGCGCAGCGCAGGCCGCCCCGAGCGCCTACACGCCCGACTGGAACTCGGTCGACCAGCACCCGCCGGCCCCGGAATGGTTCCAGGACGCCAAGTTCGGCATCTACTTCCACTGGGGCGTCTTCAGCGTTCCCGCGTACGACAGCGAGTGGTACCCGCGGAACATGTACGCGGGCGGCAGCAACGCCAACAAGCACCACATCGCGACCTACGGTCAGCCCTCCGCCTGGCCATACCACAACTTCATCAACGGCGCGAACGACCTCGCGGGCAACGCGGTCCAGTTCGCTCCGAAGCTGAAGTCGGCGGGCGGGAACTTCGACCCCGACGAATGGGCGCAGCTGTTCGTCGACGCCGGCGCGAAGTTCGCCGGGCCCGTCGCGGAGCACCACGACGGCTTCTCCATGTGGGACAGCCAGGTCAACGAGTGGAACTCGGTCGCCAAGGGCCCGCACCTCAACCTGCTGCAGCTGTTCACCACGGCCATCCGCGCCAAGAACCTCAAGCTGCTGGTGGCCATGCACCACGCGTACAACTACAACGGCTTCTACCAGTACGCCCCGGCCCAGACCGACCCCAGCCTCAAGAAGCTCTACGGGCAGCTCGGCCCGGCCGCAGAGAACCAGCTCTGGTACGACAAGCTCAAGGAGGTCATCGACCGGGCCCAGCCGGACATCCTCTGGCAGGACTTCAAGCTGGACGCCGTCGACGAGACCCAGCGCCTGAACTTCCTGTCGTACTACTACAACCAGGCCAACAGCTGGGGCCGCGAGGTCGTCGCCACCTACAAGGACGGCATGAACGGCAAGGGCGAGGTCTTCGACTACGAGCGAGGCGGCCCGAGCGACCTCACCACGCCGTACTGGCTCACCGACGACAGCATCTCCAGCAGCAGCTGGTGCTACACCCAGGGCATCGGCTACTACAGCACCCAGCAGATGCTGCACGCCTTCCTCGACCGGGTCAGCAAGAACGGCAACATGCTGCTCAACATCGCGCCGATGGCCGACGGCACCATTCCCCAGGCCCAGAAGAACATCCTGCTCGGCATCGGCGACCACCTGAAGCGGTTCGGCGAGTCGGTGTACGCGACCCGCGCCTGGAGCGTGTACGGCGAAGGTCCGACGAAGATGGGCGGCGGGTCCTTCACCAATCCGACCGCCGGCACGGCTCAGGACATCCGCTTCACGCGCAACAAGGCGAACACCGTCCTGTACGCCACCGCCCTCGGCTGGCCGGGGAGCTCCGTGACGATCAAGACCCTCGGCTCGGACCGGATCAACCTCTCCTCGCTGTCCTCGGTCAAGCTCTTCGACTCCACCGCCGGCTCCTACATCGACCTGCCGGCTCCGACGCAGAGCGCGTCCGGCCTGACGGTCACCCTGCCGTCCTCGGCGCCCTACAGCGCCAACGCCTACGTCCTCAAGCTCGCGTTCTCCGGCACGATCCCGGCTCTGCGGCCGCAGGCCGGGGCGATCGCGTTCGTGGACGTCGGCTACTCCGGCGCCTCCGCCGTGCTCGCCCTCGGCGACCACAACGCGGCCGACCTGACCGCGTCGGGCCTCGGCCTTCGCACGATCTCCTCCCTCCGGCCGGCCCCCGGCTACCAGGTGGTCGGCTACTCCGGAGACAACTTCACCGGCACCGCGTGGACCTTCACCGCCGACAACCCCGACCTGCGGGTCACCGGCAACAACGACCAGATCACCTCGCTGAGGGTCCAGTTCAACCCGGCGACGTACGCCCGGATCACGAACGTCACCGACGGCCTGGCCCTGGACAGCGGCGGCAACGTGGCCTCCGGCTCCAACCTCAAGCAGTGGTCGTGGGACGGCAGCCCCAACCTGCAGTGGCAGGCGGTGGACGTCGGAGGCGGTTTCTACAAGCTGGTCAACCGCACCAACGGCATGGTCGCCGACGGCTGGGGCGCCACCGCCGACGGCTCACCGGCCCGACAGGCCGCCTGGAACGGCAGCCCCAACCAGCAGTGGACGATCACCCCGCGCGGCGCCGACCGCTACTCGATCGCCAACCGCACCACGGGGCTGGTGCTCGACGGAGGCGGCAACGTCGCCTCGGGCGCCGTCACCAAGCAGTGGACCTACGGCGCCAGCACCAACCTGCTGTGGACCTTCACCGCGCTGTGACGGACCCGGCCACCGACCGGACGGCTGCGGGGGCGTGTTCCCCCACCTCCCCGCAGCAGTCCGTCCGCCGCGGCCGACGGTGACCCGGCCGGCCCGCTGACGCGGCGCGGTCGACGCCCCCGTCTCATCCGCTCGCGCTGAGGTGTGCCCTGCGCTCGGGGAGCCGGCTGCGGGAGCGGAACGTGCGGCGGTAGGCGTCCGGCGGCACGCCGACCGTCCGGTTGAAATGCCGCCGCAGCGTCGTGGCGGTGCCCATGCCGGTGGCCGTCGCGATGGCGTCGACGGTGTCGTCGGTGGTCTCCAGCAACTCCTGCGCCCGGCGGATCCGTTGGGAGAGCAGCCACTGCAGCGGAGTGGTGCCGGTGACCGACCGGAAGTGACGGCCCAGATGCCGCGAACTCATCCGCGCCCGACGGGCCAGGTCCTCCACGGTGAGCGGACGGTCCAGGCGGCGCAGCACCCACGGGAACAGCTCGGCGAGCGGGTGGTTGCCCGGTGCGGGAACCGGCGTCTTCACGAACTGGGCCTGACCGCCGTCCCGGTGCGGCGGCACGACCAGACGGCGGGCGAGCGTGTTGGCGACCGACGAGCCGTGGTCGAGACGGACGAGATGCAGGCACAGATCCATCGCGGCCGCCTTGCCGGCGGAGGTGAGCACGCTGCCGTCG
Organism: Streptomyces sp. NPDC001027; assembly: GCF_040299045.1. Classification (NCBI taxonomy): domain Bacteria; kingdom Bacillati; phylum Actinomycetota; class Actinomycetes; order Kitasatosporales; family Streptomycetaceae; genus Streptomyces; species Streptomyces sp. NPDC001027. Next base: position 5,812 of record NZ_JBEPBI010000181.1, on the reverse strand, counting down.
TCCACATACAGGACGTCCGGGTCGACCGTCACCCGCGGGTGACGCGCCGCCAGTTCCTCGGCGTGAGCCCAGTGCGTGGTCGCGCGCCGGCCGTCCAGCAGACCCGCGGCGGCCAGGATGAACGCGCCCGTGCAGAGCGACGCCACGCGGGCGCCCGCCTCGTGGGCCGCGCGCACCGCATCGACCAGCTCGGCCGGCGGATCGCGGTCCACGTCGGCCCAGCCCGGCACGATCACGGTGTCGGCGTGCGCGAGCCGGTCGAGGCCGTGCTCGGGCTCGAGGCGGAAGTGACCCACCCGTACGGCGGTCGGACCGCAGAGCGAGAAGCGGTACCAGGGGTCCGCCACACCGGTCAGGTCGGAGCCGAACACCTCGCTCGCCAGGGCCAGTTCGAAGTGCAGCATGCCGTCGGTGACGGCCAGTGCGACGGTGGTCATGTCCGGAAGTGTACGAGGAATGGCGTTCCGGACCATCGCGGCCCGGAGCGGATCTTCGACAGGATGTCCATGACGGAGCGCGGGGGACCGAGAACGCGCAGCGCAACGATGGTCTACGGAGGAAAACCCATGGGATCGGGACAGCAGGTGGCGGTGTTCGGCGCTTACGGGCACACGGGGCGGTTCGTGGTGACGGAGCTCGGTGAACGGGGCTTCCGCCCGGTCCTGTCCGGCCGCGACGCCGACCAGCTGAAGGCGCTGGCCCACGAGACGGGCTGGGAGGCCCGCCCGGCGTCCGTCGACGACCCGGACGCCCTCGACCGGGCGCTGGCCGGGGCCGCAGCGGTGATCAACTGCGCCGGACCCTTCGCGACGACGGCCGCCCCCGTGATCGAGGCGGCGTTGCGGGCCCGCATCCCGTACCTCGACGTGGCGGCCGAGATCGAGGCCAACGTCGACACCTTCGAGCGCTTCGCCGACCGGGCACGGGAGGCGGGCACGCTGGTCGTCCCGGCGATGGCCTTCTTCGGCGGCCTCGGCGACCTGCTGGTCACCGCGGCGGCGCAGGACTGGACGAAGGCCGACGAGGCCCACATCGCGTACGGGCTGAGCAGCTGGCATCCCACCGCCGGCACGCGCACGGCGGGCGCCGTGTCCCGGGAGCGGCGCGACGGCCGGCGCGTACGGTACTCCGGAGGGCGGCTGGAGTACCGCGACGACGCCTCGCCGATCCTGGACTGGTCCTTCCCCGAGCCGCTGGGTCAGCGGTCCGTCGTCGGGGAGTTCACGATGGCCGACGTCGTGACCGTGCCGACCCACCTGTCCATCCCCGAGGTGCAGACGTACATGACGGTCGAGGCGGCCCGGGACATCGCGGCCCCGGAGACCCCGGTGCCGGCCGCGGCCGACGAACAGGGGCGCTCCGACCAGACGTTCCTGGTCGACGTCGTCGTGCGCTCCGGCGACGTCGAACGGCGGGCCGTGGCCCGCGGCAGGGACATCTACGCGGTCACCGCGCCCCTGGTGGTCGAGGCGGTCGCCCGCGTCCTCACGGGACGCACCGAGGCGGTCGGCGTGGTCTCCGCGGGTGAGGCGTTCGACGCGCCGGACTTCCTCCGTGCACTGTCGCCGCACATCACGGTGGAACCGCGGCCCTGACGGCCCCCGCCCGGACGCTTCGGGCTGCCCCGGTCGCAGGGGGTCTCGCCGTCAGGCGTCGGGCGCCGCGAAGACGCGTTCCCCGTCCACGAAGGTCTGCAGGGCGCGTGTGGCCGCGATCTCCTCGGGCGCTCCCGTGAACGGGTCGCGGTCGAGGACGACCAGGTCGGCCGCCTTGCCGACGGCGATGCTGCCGGTGAGATCGTCGAGGCCGTTCACATAGGCGCTGCCGGCCGTGTAGGCGGCGAGCGCGGCGCCCAGGTCCAGGCGCTGTCCCGGCAAAAACGCGGGGGTGTCCCGGGGAGCGTCCGGGACCCGTCGGTTGACGGCGACGTGGATGGCCTGGAGCGGGTCGGGACTGCTGACCGGCCAGTCGCTGCCGGCGGCGAGGGTCGCCCCGGCGCGCAGCAGATCGCCGAACGGGTACTGGCGTGCGCCGCGCTCGGGGCCCAGGAACGGCAGGGTGAGCTCGTCCATCTGCGGCTCGTGGGCGGCCCACAGCATCTGGAGGTTGGCGGTGGCGCCGAGGCGCCGGAAGCGCCGTACGTCGTCGGGGTGGACGACCTGCAGATGCGCCAGATGGTGGCGGGTGTCCCGGTGTCCGTTCGCGTCACGGGCGGCTTCGACGGCGTCGAGCGCCTCGCGGACCGCCCGGTCGCCGAGCGCGTGGAAGTGGACCTGGAAGCCGAGTGCGTCGAGCTCGGTGACGTACTTCTTCAGCTCCCCGGGTTCGACGAAGCTGATGCCGCTGGTGCCCGAGGCGCAGCCGCAGCCGGTGAGATAGGGGTCGAGCATCGCCGCGGTGTGGTTCTCGGCGATGCCGTCCTGCATGATCTTCACCGTGCCGGCGCGGAACCGGCCCACGCTCGACTCCTCGCGCTGGGCCATGAGTTCGGGAATCTGCTCGGCGCCTCGCTCACGGTCCCACCACAGCGCGCCGACCACGCGGGCGGTCAGCAGCCCCTGTTCCTGCGCCGCGCGGTAGGAGGGGGCGGGGTCGGGCATGTTGGCGTAGGCGCCGACGATGGCGTCCTGCCAGGCGGTGACGCCGTGGGAGTGCAGCACGGCCTGGGCTCGTAGCAGGGCGGCCAGTCGGGCCTCGGTCGTGGGTGCGGGCACCAGCCGGCCCACGAGGTGGACGGCGCCCTCCTGGAGCATGCCGGTGGGGTTGCCGTCGGCGTCGCGTTCGATGCGTCCGTCGGCGGGGTCGGGGGTGCGGGCGTCGATGCCGGCGAGTTCCAGCGCGCGGGTGTTGACCCAGGCGCCGTGGTGGTCGCGGTTGGGCAGGAAGACCGGACGGTCGGGGACGATCGCGTCGAGGGCGGCGGCGGTGGGCGCGCCGCCGGGGAAGGCCTCCAGGGACCAGCCGCCGCCGGTGACCCATTCGGCGTCCGGGCGGTCGTCGGCGTAGGCACGGATCCGCCGCAGGTACTCGGCGGGGTCGACGGTGTCGGCCAGGTGGCACAGTCCGAGTTCCAGGCCCGCGCCCTGCGGGTGCACATGGGCGTCCTGGAAGCCGGGCAGCAGCAGTCTTCCGGCGAGGTCGACGACCTCGGTGTCCGGTCCGATCAGCGCGTGGACCTCGTCGTGGCCGACGGCCGTGATCCGCCCGGCGTGCACGGCCACGGCGGTGGCGCGGCTGCGGGCGGGGTCGACGGTGTGGACGGGCCCGCCGGTGAGGACGAGGTCGGCGGGGCCCGTGGCCTGGGACTGTGGCATGGGTGTGGTCTCCGTGAGGGGCGGGGGAGGAGGGGCCGAGCGGCCGGGGCGCGTCCGGCCGCCGGACGGTGCGCTGACTCAGGCGGGGGTGCGGTCCATGGGGAGGACGATGCTCTCGGCGTCGGTCCCGTGTCCGGTGGCGAAGTACGGCGACCGGCGGGCGTACTTGGCGACCGCGGCCATGCCGAGGCCTGCCAGGACGATGGCGGCGGGCAGGGAGAACATGAACCAGCCGTTGGCGGGGCTGAGTTCGAAGTGGTCGCTCATCGTCAGGTACGAGTACCCGAGGTATCCGCCGAGTCCCAGCAGCGCCAGACCGGACGCCGCGGGCACGCCCACGGCGAGCAGCGCCGTCCGCAGACCCTCGCGGGCGGACGCGCGGAAACGCACCGCGCACGCGAGTGCGGTGAGGCCGTAGTAGAGGGCGACGAGAAGACCGATGGCGTTGACGGCGGCCAGCAGCATGTCGCTCAGCCGCGGGAGGGCGACGGCCAGCGCGGCGATCGCGGAGGCGATGGCCAGCACCACGACCGTGCCGGCGGCGGGGGTGCCGTAGCGCGGGTGCACCCGGGTCCACAGCGGGCCCATGGTGCGGTCGCGGCCCATCGCGAGCAGTCCGCGCGCGGTGGGGATCAGCGTGGACTGCACGGAGGCCGCGGCCGAGAACATCAGCGCCACGACGGGCAGGGTCGCCCAGGGCTCGGCGGCCAGCTTCTCCCCGAGATAGGGCAGCGCCTGCGGTCCGTTCTCGATCAGTTCGGCGAGGCTCATCTCCCGCTGGAAGGCGACCGACGCGAAGAGGAACAGACCGAGCATGGCGAACAGGGCGATCAGGCCGCCGCGGGCCGCGTCGTCCGGACGCCTGGTCTCCTCGTTGACGCTGAAGGCGGCGTCCCAGCCCCAGAAGAAGAACACCGCGAGGACCATGCCCTGCGCGAAGGCGGTGCCGTCCGCGATCTCGAAGGGGTTGAACCAGGAGAAGGAGAAGGACTGGTGGCCGGTGACCAGCGCCCAGCCGCAGAATCCGAGCAGCACGGCGTACTCGAAGACCAGCAGGGCGAACTGGAAGCGGGTGGTGGCCCGGGTGCCGGTGACGGCGATCGCGGTGAGGCCGAGCAGCAGCACCAGCCCGACGGCCGTGCTGACTGCGGTGGACGACGGGTCGAGGGCGACGCCCGCAAGGCTGTGCAGCCCGGCCTTGTTGGTGAAGATCAGCACGACCGAGCCCATGACCGCGCTCGTGTAGGCGCAGAAGACGACCGAGCCGACGACGGTGACCCATCCGGTCAGGAAGCCGGGCCAGGGGCCGAGCGTCTTGCCGACCCAGGTGTAGCCGTTGCCGCAGTTTGGCTCGGATCTGTTGAGGCGGGCGTACGCGGTGGCGATGCCGAGCACGGGCAGGAAGGCGAGCAGCAGGAGCGCCGGGGCCTGCAGTCCGACGATGGTGGCGATGGTGCCCATGCCGATGGCGATGCTGGTCGTGGCCGCGGTGCTGGACGCGGCGATGGCGACCCCGTCGACCACGCCGAGGGATCGGCGCAGTCCGGCGCCCGGTCCGCCGGTCGGCGCCGGTGTCGGGGGAGCGGGCGGAGTGGACGACTGGGACGACAGGGAGGTCATGGGCAGTCTCCTCGCGGGGAGGGAGGACGGGGGACGAGCCGCGCGGGACTGTGATGGAACACCGCCCGTCTTTCTTGCGTCAATCCTGTTGACATAACAGGGGCTCGACTTCTTCACTTCTGCTACGCCGCGCCGACCGACAGGAGCCCCCGCCATGACCACCCGTGTCCCGCAGGAGCGCAGACGCCGCCGGCCCACCCGCTCCGGCGTCGTGCTGTCGGAGGAGCTGATCGTCGAGACGGCCCTGCGGCTCATCGGCGAGCACGGCCCGGAAGCGCTCAGCGTCCGTCGCCTCGGCGCCGCCATCGGTTGCGACCCGAGCGCCCTGTACCGCTACTTCCGCGACACCGACGACCTGGTGCTCGCCATCGCCGACCGCATCATCGGCGACGCCATGGCCGGCTTCGTCCCGGGCGACGACTGGGCCGCCGCGCTGCGCGAGATGGCCCTGCGGGTACGGGCCGGCTACCTCGCCCACCCGCGCGCGGCGGCCTTCGCCTCGTACCGGGTGACGCGGCGCGAGAACGAGATCCGTGCCGTGGAGACGGGGATCGGCCTGCTGCTCTCCGCGGGCTTCGGTCCGGCCGAGGCGACGCGTCTGTATCTGGCGTTCATCGACACCGTGCTCAGCCACGCGGCCATGGACGCCGCCTTCCAGGCCCTCGGGCCGGCCCAGCGCGAGGCCGACCACCGGGCGTGGGCCGGGGTCTACCAGCGACTGGACCCCGCCACGCACCCCGCGCTGACCGCCGTGCGGCAGGTGCTGCCCACCCTGCGCGACAGCTCCTTCGAGGAGGCGGTGGACCTCCTGCTGGAGGCGCTGACGGCCCGCGCCCCGGCCGGGCGGGACCGGACGCCCGCGGACGCCGTCCGCGGTC
>NZ_JBEPBI010000180.1:0-15950 GCF_040299045.1 Streptomyces sp. NPDC001027 | reverse complement strand
GCCCAGAACTCCAAGCGCACCACCGCCCTCGCCAACGTCTACCAGCTCGAGGTCGGCGACGTCCTCCAGACGGACGGTCCCGTGCGAGAGCACCGAACAAGAGCCGAGCCGTGGCCGCCGAGAGCGCCACCCGTGAGCGGAGACGAAGCGGAATGAACACCCGTGCCGGGGATGCCCGGACAGCCCGCCGCGCAGGCGGGCCGGCCCGTCGGGGCGCGCCGGTGCACCGGCCCCGCCCGGTGATCCGGCACCCCGCAGCCGCAGCCGCAGCAACGGCCGCCGCAGCCGCACGGGGCCGGGGTGACACGGACAGAGCACCTGAAGAGCGCACTGCGCTGTCCGAGGCCGCCCGCCGCGTCGCCGCCGGCAGCGTGCTGCTGCTCCTCGTCAGCGGGGTCGTCTCCGTCGTGGTGTGGTTCTGCGTCACGTTCGAGACCACGGTGACACCGGTCCTGCTCGCGCTGCTCGGCGCGGCCCTGCTGGGCCCGCTCTACCGGCGGCTGGTCGCCATGAGGCTGAACAAGTCCCTGGCCGCCGCGCTGACCTGCGCCGCCGTGCTCCTCGTCATGGGCGGGACGGCCTACATCGTGGTGAGCGCCCTGATCGACACCGGCGACGAGATCATCTCCGGCCTGCGCGACGCCGCGCGGTCGCTGGGGGAGAGGTTCGAACTCGCGGGGACCTCCCTGGACGGCCTCGCCGCGAACGCCGAGGACCTGGCGTCGAGGTTCGGCGGCACCGCTGTCTCCGGCGTGCTGAGCGGAGTCGGCGTGGTCGTGGAGACGGCCACGACCGGAACGCTCGCGATCCTGCTGCTGTTCTTCTTCCTCCGGGACTCCGACAAGGCCGTCGCGTCGCTGCACGCGCTCGCGCCGCGCGGCTCGGGCGACACCGCGGTGGTGATGGCCCGTCGTGCCTTCCGGGCTATCGAGGGCTTCATGCGCGGCACCACCGTCGTCGCGTTCATCGACGCCGTCTGCATCACCGCCGCCCTGCTGATCCTTCAGGTGCCGGGCGCCGTCGGGCTCGGCGCGCTGGTGTTCATCGGGGCGTACATCCCCTACCTGGGCGCGTTGCTCTCCGGCGCGGTCGCGGTGCTCGTCGCGTTCGCGGACCGCGGCACGGGCACCGCGCTGTGGGTGCTCGCCGTCGTCCTCGTGGTGCAGGTCCTCGAGGGGAACGTGCTCCAGCCGATCATCCAGGGCCGCACCCTGCAGATGCACCCGGCGGTGATCCTGCTGGCGCTCACGGCGGGCGCGTCGGTCGCCGGGATCCTCGGCATGCTGCTGGCGGTCCCGTTGACCGCTGCGGTGTTCGGAGTGGTCTCGGAGCTTCGCGGACCCCACCCGGGGAGCGAACCGCCGTCCCCGTCGACCGCCCGGGCGAGGGCCGTCGCCGAATGACGGCGCGCACCTGCCGGGCAGCTCCGGACGCCGGGGCGCCGCGAACCCGGCGCGAACCGACGGTCGGGCGCGATCACCGCGCACGCCGATCGCGTAGCGTCGCCCCTACCTTCCACCACCACTCCGTCGTCGTCCGTCGGCCGGCTCCTCCCCGGAGCCGACGGACGGTCCGCCCGTACTTCCGGAGACCCACGCCGTGACGCCATCCTCACACGCCCGCCCGGTCGACCCCGGCGCCCTGCTGAGCGGCCCCGAGCAGAGCACCGTCGTACGGCTCCTGACGATGCTGATGTCGATGAGCCGGATGAACCAGGCCCATCCCCGGTTCCGGAAGTGGGTGGCGCCGCTGGTGTGCGCGGGGATCGGTCTCCCGGCGCTGATCGTCGCCGGCGAGGACGGCCGGCCCGGACTTCCCGTCTCGATGCTGCTCCTGGCCGGATTCACCGTGCCGCTGCTGTGGCGGGAGAGCCGCCCGCTGCTCGTCTTCGCGGTGGTGACGGCCTTCTCGATGGCGGAGGCCGCCTCGGGAGTGCTGACCAACGCGCACTTCCTCGCTCAGCTGATCATGCTGTACAACCTCGCACGGTTCGCGCCGCCCGCCCAACTGGCCGCCGCCGTCTGCGTGGCCGTCCCCCAGACCATCGTGACGGTCGTCGCCTTCGCCGACGACCGGCAGCTGGAGCGCGTCGACAGCCCGCTGGCCGTGACGACCGAACTCGTCCTCAGCATGCTCGCCATCGCCGGACTGGGCCTGGCCGGCCGCGTGGCCCGCTCCTACATCGCGGCCCTCGAGGACCGTGCCGTGCGTCTGGAGGTGGAGCGGGACCAACGGGCGCGACTCGCCGAGGCGGCGGAACGCGCCCGTGTCTCCCGGGAGATGCACGACATCCTCGGCCACACTCTGGCCGTGATCGTCGGCTTGGCCGACGGGGCGGCCGGGCTCGCCGAGACGAAGCCCAAGCGGGGCGCGGACACCCTGCGGATCATCGCCGACAGCGGGCGCGGCGCCCTGGCGGACCTGCGCCGCCTGCTGGCCACCATCCGCGACGACGAGCGCCCCGACGCCCCCTTCAGTCCCCAGCCCGGCACCGCCGACCTCGACGCGCTGCTGGAGCGGGTCCGGGCCGCGGGCCCGGCGGCGACCCTGCACACGGAGGGCGACCTCGCCGCCCTGCCGACGGCCCTCCAGCTGGCCGTCTACCGGATCGTCCAGGAAGCCCTGACCAACACCCTCAAGCACGCCGCCCTAGACACCGCCGTCGAGGTGTCCGTCGCCGCGCAGAAGGGCACGGTGCGTGTCACCGTCGAGGACACCGGCCCGGCACGCGCCCCCCGGCGACCCGCCGCGGACGGCGGCGGCCACGGACTGCTCGGCATGCGCGAACGCGCGGCCCTCTACCAGGGCACCGTCAGCACGGGACCCAATCCGCGGGGCGGCTGGACAGTCCGCGCCGTTCTGCACACCACCCCGCCGTCCACCCCCGCCCAGGAGGACCCACGATGACCACCGTCCTGATCGTCGACGACCAGGCGTTGCAGCGCCTCGGGTTCAGCATGCTGATGGAACAGCACGCGGACCTCACCGTGGTCGGCGAGGCCACCCACGGCGCCGAGGCCGTCCGCATGACGGCCGAACTGCACCCCGACGTCGTCCTCATGGACATCCGGATGCCCGGCATGGACGGCATCGAGGCCACCCGCCGCATCGTGGAGTCCGGGGGCCGCTCCCGGGTGCTGGTGCTGACGACGTTCGACCTCGACGAGTACGCCTACAACGCACTGCGCGCCGGCGCGAGCGGGTTTCTGCTCAAGGACGCCCTGCCCGACGAACTCGTCGCGGGCATCAGGGCGGTGGCCGCCGGGGACGCCGTCATCTCGCCCGGACTGACCCGCAAGCTCATCGACGCCTTCAGCAACCGCCTCCCCGGTCACACCGGCGACCAGGAAAGACGGCTCGCCGTGCTCACCGAACGCGAGCGCGAGGTCCTCACGGTCGTCGCCAGCGGCTACAGCAACGCCGAGGTCGCCGAGCGCCTCCACCTCGCCGAGACCACCGTCAAGTCGCACGTCAGCCGCATCCTCGCCAAGGTCGGCGCCCGGGACCGCGTGCAGGCCGTCATCTTCGCCTATGACGCGGGGCTGGTCCGGCCGGCCTGAACCCGCGCGCACCGTCGGCCACGGCCACAGCAATAGCCACGGCGGTGGGCGCGGGCGCGCGGACACCCCCGGACGGTGCGGGGAGCCGACCGGCGCCGTGCCGGGCGGCCCCCCTCGTCCGGCCGCCGCTCAGCCGAGCCGGCGCACCACAGCCTCGGCGACCGCCCTGGCGCTGCCCGGGTTCTGCCCGGTGATCAGACGGTCGTCCTCGACGACGTACGTGTCGAAGGGCTTCTCCGCGACGCTGTACCGCGCGCCGAGCTCCTTCAGCCGGTCCTCGAGGCTGTAGGGGACGGCGTCGGCGCGCTGGGCGAGCTCCTCCTCCCGCCAGGAGAAGCCCGTGACGTTCTTGCCCTTCACCAGCGGCTCGCCGTCGCTGAGGGTGACGTCGAGCAGGCCGCACGGGCCGTGGCAGACCGCCGACACGATCCGGCCGCTCTCGTAGAACCGCGCGATGAGCGTCTCCAGGGCCTGGCTCTGGTGGAAGTCGAACATCACACCGTGACCGCCGGTCAGGTAGATGGCGTCGTAGTCGTCGACGTCGACCTCGCTCACGGCGACGACGTCCCGCAGCGTGTCCATGAACGCGCGGTCGGCGTACCGCTTGTCGGTGCCGAGGTCGCCGAGGACGTTGTGGGCGAGGCTCTCCGGGTCGAGCGGCACGGGGCCGCCCTCGATGCTCGCGACGGTGAGCTCGAAGCCCGCCTCTTCGGCGAAGTCGTAGAAATGGGTCAGCTCGCCCAGCCAGAGACCGGTGCGGTAACCGACCTTCTCGTACTCGCCGGTGCTGGTGACGATGATGAGAATGCGCTTCGTGGGGGACATCCGTGTCCTTCTGTTCAGAGGGCCGGCGCCGCCGTGCGGACACGTGCGGCCCCGTGCGCGGCCTCGCCGGCGACACCAGGTCGGACCGCTGTTCCCTTCAGGCAGATACCACCATAGGAGGTGATCGCCGGTCACACCCGGTACCGGGGAAGTACATCGGCGCCCGCCGACCAGTACTCCGGTACTACGCGAACGCCACACTCCGCCGGAGGGCGTGTCCGCGCCGCCCGCTTCCGGGGACGATCGGGCCCGTCGGCATACTGGTGTGCATGGATGACGGCAGGGAAGCGGACGGCACTGCCCCCCAGGGCCCGTCGGCGAAGGGCCAGGACCGGACGCCGGCGCCCGCCGCGGGCGTCCTGTGCGACGTCATGGAGCTGGCCGGACTTCCCCTCGCCGACTCCGGCGCGCTGTGGAGGCTCGCCGAGTCCGGACGCCAGCTCGACGCCAACCTCGTGCGCCTTCCGGCCGGTCGGCACGTCCACGCCCACGTCGAACCGGAACTGGACGTCCTTCTCCTCGTCGTCGCCGGAGACGGCGTCCTCGCCACGCCCGACGGGGCGGAGCCCCTCGCCCAGGGCAAGCTCGTCTGGCTGCCGAAGGGATCCAGCCGCAGCATCACGGCGCACGGCGACGGGCTGTCCTACCTCACCGTCCACCGGCGTCGGCCGGGCATGCAGATCCGCTCCCGGCCGACCGGGGACGGCGCGCCGCCTCCCACCGGCTGACAGCTCGCTACCGGCCTTCCGCCCCGTCTTTCGCCCCGCCGTCGGCCGCCCGCGCGCCGTCCGCCGGGAGCGCGGATCCCCCCACGTGCAGCCGGATCACCGCGTACGTCTCTCCCTCCTGCGGCGGGCGCGTCCAGGAACGGGAGGTGAACGCGTGCAGCCGCCCGTGCACGAGCGCGTGACGCGGCAGCAGGACATCGAACTCCGCGGCCACCGCGGCCAGCAGCGCCCGTTCCGTCCCGGCGGCGTCCGACACGTCGCCGAAGAACCGGCCCGGGTCCAGTGCCCGCGGTGTCTCTCCGTTGTGCCGGACCGCACCGTCCTCGTAGGTGAACGCGTACTGCTCCACGCCGTCGCACGCGACGGAGAGGTGGAAGAACGGGCTCCCGTGCCGGGCCCTCAGGCCGCACCACACCACCACCGCGCGGGCGCCCGCGCTCGCGGCCGCGGCAGGGGAGACGAACCGCTGCCCGGAGAATCCCGCCGGGTCGCCGTCGAAGGCGAAGCTCCAGTCGGCGCCGGCCCGGCCGACCGCCATCAGAGCCCGGTCGTCGTAGGACGAGAACTCCCTGCGGCCTTCCAGCGACTTGCGGCGCGCCTCCCGGAAGGTCATGGGCGCGCTCAGCACGGCGCGCTCGCCCCGGCCCCCGTCGCCGCCCCCGTCGCCGTCCTCCCCGTCCGCGAGGCGCGCGGGCAGTTCCTCCGGCGCCACTCCCTCCACCAGGACGAACCGGTACGACGTGAAGTCACGGTGCCGGTCCGGCTCCGCGAGCCACGCGAGGCCGCCCGGATCGGGCGCGGCCACCGGCGCCGGCGCCTCACCCGTCTGCCCGGCCCGTGGAGCGGACAGCAGTTCACGGCCCCGCTCCGGGGTCAGCAGCGGCCCGAGCACGGGGTCGGCCACCCACCCGAGCGGCGCCAGATGGTCGGGCCCCAGCGGCTCCCAACGGGGCAGGGCTTCCAGCAGGGTCCGCCACGCCCGGTCGGCGTCCCCCCACCGCGCCAGCTCCCGCGCCCGCACGACCGCCTCCCCGAAGGGGCCGGCCGCCGTGTATCGGTACGTGCCGCTGCGCACCTGATCCAGCATCTCGAAGGCCATCGACACGACGCCTTCGTCGGCGCCCCGCAGATGGAACGTGAGCGTGGAGTCGTCCCAGTGCGTGTTCGCCGCGTGCGCGGCGACCAGCGGCGGCAACAGCTCCGGAGCGTACCGGGGGTCGGTCACCAGGCCGTCGAAGTACACCATGTAGGTCTGTCCGAGCAGGCGGCGTATCTGGTCGCCCAGTCCGGCGGCCCTCGGCCTGCCGTACGCCTTCGCCTCGTTCAGCGACTCCTGGGCCCGCTCCCAGTCGCCGCGCAGCGCCTCCAGCCGGGCCTGCGCCACCCTGGCGTCCAGCTCACGTGTCGTGTCGTTGGCGAACTCCGGCTCCGTGTCGCTGCGGCGCGCCTGCAGGCTGTGGAACTCCCGGTGCATCGCCCGCATGAACTCGAGGAAGTCCGCGTGCCGCTCGGGCGGCTCGGCGCGCCAGCTCGCCCAGGTGTACACGGCCCATTCGCCGTCCTCGTCCACGTCGTCGGGATCGAGGAGGACGTGCGTGATGTCGGACTCCACGTCGAGTTGCAGCCCGCGCCGCCAGAGGTCGGCCTCCCGCCGCTCCTCGGGGCTCGCGTCGTCGTCGAGGTCCTCCTCGAACATCTCCGCGAGTCCGGACTCGTCGTCGTGCCAGTGCGCCTTTTCGGTCCCCGCGAGCAGCCAGACGAACCCGCCCGCGTGCCGCCACCCGTCGCTGACCTCGAGGAAGCGCCGGTAGGAGGGGGGCATACGGCGGCCGAGCCGCTCCTCCATGGCCGCGATCCGGTCCTCCGACGCGGGAGGGAGCCCCAGCCACCGGGCCCGGCGCGCGGCCTCGTCGGCTTCGCTCCGCTCCTCGTCGGCCGGCAGGGAGTCCGCCCATTCCCCGCTCCAGGCCTGAAGGAATGGCCGCCAGTCGAATGCCGTGGTGTCCGTCATGCTCGCGATGCTGCCACCCGCCACTGACAGCGCCGCGTCGGGGAGCCGACCGCACCCGGGACGTCGCGCGGACAGACGGACGGCCCCTCGTCCGCCGGGCGGCGGACGAGGGGCCGTGGGACCGTGGGACGGGCGGGTCAGCGTGCGGTGAGCGTCCAGAGGTGGTCGGCGGTGCCGTTGTCCGACCATTGCAGGACCTGGGCGCCGGAGGCCGTGCTCATGCCGTTGACGCCGAGGAGGCGTCCGCTGTTGTAGTTGGCGATCTTGTAGTAGCCGCCCGGGGCCGGGATGACCTGCCAGAGGTGGTCGGCGGTGCCGTTGTCACCCCAGATCAGGGCCGTGTTGCCGTCGGCGGTGCCCGCGTTGGTGATGCCCAGGAGCAGGCCGCTGGACTGCTGCTGGATCTTGTACAGGCCGTTCCCGGCGGCCACGAGGGTCCAGTTCTGGTCGGTGCCCGTGGTGGACGTGGCCTGGACGACCGAGGTGCCCTGGCCGGTGCCCGCGTTCAGGGTGTCGAGGGCGAGGCCGCTGTTCTTGTTGGTGATCTGGTAGCGGCCGGCCAGCGAGGTGTTGGTGCCGCTGGGGGTGATGACCAGGTGGTAGCCGTCATTGGCGTTCATGGCCACCGGAACCGTGATCGAGCCGTTCGAGACCGTGTAGCTGGCGTCGGAGACGGTGATCGGGCCGGCTGAGGCGTTGGTGCGGCCGGTGTCGGGGCTGTACTCCAGCTTGACGTGGACGGTGCTTCCGAAGGCCGACAGCGACGACAGGCCGTTGACGGTCACCGCGCAGGAGCCGGTGCAACCGCCCGCTATGACGCTGATCTGGTTCCCGGCGCTGTTGAGGGAGGCGAGCCCGTCGATGCCGGTCTGGGCGGGAGGAGTGGTGGTCAGCATGTTCCCGGACATGTCGCCGTACCACTTGTACGTCCAGTAGGAGCCGTTGGGCGAGCCGCCGGTGTCGGTGAGGGTGTCGCCGAGGGTGCCGTAGTGGTTCCAGAAGGCCAGCTCGGCGTTGCGGACGCCTGCGCGCTCGAACTTGGCGGCGTAGCTGAGGAGGGCGCCGGAGTTGCCCATCTGGGCGGGTGTGCCGTACTCCTCGATGTCGATCGGACGCGGGCTCAGGCCGAGGCTGGACTCCAGCGCGCGGTAGTCGGAGATGTGCGAGGCGATGGTGGAGCTGGTCTGCAGCTCGTGCCAGGCGATGACGTCGGGGACGGCGTTGTTGGCGATGGCGTCCTGGAGGAACGTCTGCATCTTGGCGTGGGTGTACGTCGCGAAGCTGGGACCCTGGATCGGCGTGGTGGTGTCCTTGGAGCGGATCTCCTTGTACGTCGTGTTCCACGCGGCGTCGAAGGGACCGGCCTTGGCGGTGTCCCAGTTCCCGTCGGGCTCGTTCCAGATGGCCCACGCGGAGATGTTGGTGACGCCGGATGCCTTGTAGGCGGCGATCTGCTGGTCCACGGCGGACAGCCAGTCGCTCATGCTGACCCACTTGTAGGGGAAGTCCGGGTACCAGTCCGGCATGCGGGCGACCACCTTGGCGCCCGCGCGGGCCGCCTTCGGCGCCACCACGAGGGCGTCGCCGGCGGGAGCGGGCTCCCCGTTGGGCAGCTGGGAGCCGCCCGGGGCCATCTGCACGAAGGTGTTCGGCTTCAGCGCGTTGGTGAGGCTGTCGGAGGGGGTGGCGTTGTCGGCCAGGCCATAGAGGCTGCCCGTGCCGACGTGGGTGACCGGACGCAGGACCTGGTTCGCGTTGACGACCAGGGTGGTGGCGGAGGTGGGGCTGGCCTGCGCGGACGCGCCGGTCAGCACGACGGCGCCGGTGACCAGCGTCGCGGCCACGGCGGCTGCGGTGACGCGGGCCCGAGGGCTTCCGGGGCGGTGGCGGGGGCTCAGGTATGACATCAGCGGCTCTCCTGAGGGAGGGGTGGGCACTGCGAGCGCAGGGATTGCTGCGGGCAATGGGGTTGCTGCGGGCACTGAGGGCACTGCGGGGGTGATGGACGGGTCCATGGACAGGTCGCACGGACGGGACGCGGGCTCTCGCCTCCTGACAGGTGGGAGCCGGGCGCGGTGTGCGGATGCGGCGGGGCAGGGCGGGTCACGCCCCCGTCCGGTCGGCGGACCGGGGACCGCGGGCATCGGGAGGTCAGTCCTTGACCGCGCCCGCGGTGACGCCCGCGGCCACATAGCGCTGGGCGAGGACGAGCAGCACGGCGGCGGGGAGGGACGCGACGACGGCGGTGGCCATGATCGCGTTCCATTCCTGGTTGTTGTTGCCGATGTAGTGGTAGATGCCGAGCGTGATGGGGCGCCAGTCGCCGCCGCCGTCCAGGGTGTTGGCGAAGACGAAGTCGGACCAGGCCCACAGGAAGCTGAAGAGGGAGACGGTCACCAGCGCGTTGCGGCTGACCGGCAGGACGATCGACCAGAAGGTGCGGAAGGGGCCGGCGCCGTCGATGCGGGAGGCGGCGATCAGCTCGCCGGGGATGCCCGACATGAACGCGGTGAAGATCATGACGCCGAACGGCACGGCGATGGTGGAGTCGGCGATGACCAGTCCCCACCAGGAGTTGAGCAGACCGAGGTCGAGGAAGATGCCGTAGAAGCCCATGGCCATGACGATGCCGGGGATCATCTGAGCGATCAGCAGGAAGAGACCGAGGGCGCCGCCGCCGAGCGGGCGCAGCTTGGCGAGCGCGTAGCCGGCCGGGGCGGCGAGCAGGAGGGTGAGGGCGACCGTGCCGAGGCCGATGAGCAGGCTGGTGCCCAGGTAGGGCAGCTGGTCGTCGAGGACGGCCCGGTAGCCCTCGAAGGTCGGGTGCAGGGGGAGCAGGTCGGGCGGGCTCTTGC
Organism: Streptomyces sp. NPDC001027; assembly: GCF_040299045.1. Taxonomy (NCBI): domain Bacteria; kingdom Bacillati; phylum Actinomycetota; class Actinomycetes; order Kitasatosporales; family Streptomycetaceae; genus Streptomyces; species Streptomyces sp. NPDC001027. The sequence continues at coordinate 5,971 of NZ_JBEPBI010000180.1, read as the reverse complement.
GCATGTCCTGCTGCGGGGTGAGGGACACGTTGAGCATCCAGTACACCGGGAACAGCATGACGGCGGTGAGCAGGAGGCCGATGACGGTGTGCAGACGCGAGCGCCCGGCGGGGCGGTGGGCGGCGGTCATGCTTGCTGCCTCCTTTGGACGCGGATGTACAGCAGCCCGAAGGCGAGGGCGATGAGGATGAGGATGTTGCCGACGGCGGCCCCGGGGCCGAACTTGGGCAGCAGCGTGCCGAATCCGAGCTGGTAGGACCAGGTGGCCAGGGTGGACGAGGCGTCACCGGGGCCGCCCTTGGTCATGATCCAGATCAGGTCGAACACCTTGAGGGTGTAGACGAGTCCGAGGAGCAGGGTGATCGCCGAGACCGGGCGCAGCAGCGGGAAGGTGATGCGCCGGAACTGCTGCCAGGCGTTCGCCCCGTCCAGCGACGCGGCCTCGTACAGCTCGCCCGGGATGTTCTGCAGTCCGCTGTAGAGGATGACGAGGTTGAACGGGATGCCGATCCAGATGTTGGCGACGATGACCGAGGTCAGCGCCCAGTCGGGCGAGGTCAGCCAGTCGACCGGCCCGACGCCCACCAGCTGGAGGGCGTAGTTGAGCACGCCGGACTCGCTGTTGAACATCCACGACCAGGTCGACGCCGACACGATCAGCGGCAGCAGCCAGGGGATCAGGAACAGCGCCCGGAGGGTTCCGGCGAGGCGGAACCGGCGGTTGAAGAAGACGGCGAGGGCGAGCCCGGCCGCGTACTGGAAGGCGATCGACACGAACGTGAAGACCATGGTGTGGCGCAGTGCCGGGCCGAACGTGGGATCGTCCAGGACGGTCCGGAAGTTGTCCAGCCCGGAGAACGGCGCGTCGCCCGACACGAACGACCGCACGGTGTAGTCGCGCAGACTGAGGTCGAGGTTGCGGTAGAGGGGATAGAGGTAGAACGCGGCGAGGTAGACGGCCAGCGGCGCGAGGAACGCCAGGGCGGTCAACCGGCTCCTGCGGCGCTGCCGGCGCTGCGGCGCCGGGATCTCCGTCCGTTGTCCGGCGTCGGTCGCCCCAGACCTCACCGGGGACCGCTGCGGTCGGCGGTCGACGCGGGCGGTGGTCATGCGAACTCCTGGATGCGGGTGGCAGGAATGCGGTGGACTGCCCGGACGGTCCGGTGACGGTGTCCGGGCAGCGAAGCGCTGTCGTGCGGTGTGAAGACGGCTCCCGAAGCGCCGTGGGCGGCGCGGCGGGGGTCAGCCGGCCTTGCCGGCGGCCTTCTGGGCGGCTTCGAGGGCGGCCTGCGGGCTCTGGCCGCCGGACAGCGCGGCCTGGACGGCGGTCCACATGGGCTGGGAGATGGTCGGGTACTTGGTGCCGAGGCCGCCGCTGGTGCGACCGCGTGCCGCGGCCACGGCGTCGACCCACGGCTTGAGCGCGGGGTTCGCCTTGACCTGCTCGGCCTGCACCGCCGCGGTCGGCGCCACGTACGCCAGGGTCGTGTCCGTGGACAGCAGGTTGGCGCCGCTGGTCAGACAGGTGACGATCTTCTTGCTGACGTCGTAGCGGGCGGTGTCCTTCTGCACGGGCACGGTGACGAACTCGCCGCCGGTCGGCACCGGAGCCGAACCCCCGTTCTGCGCGGGAACGTTGATCACGCCGTACTCGAAGCCGGCCTTCGCCGCGTTGCCGAGCTGCCAGGTGCCGTTCTCGCCGAACGCGTAGTCGCCGGTGGCGAACTCCTGCCAGCTGGTGGTCTGGGTGTTCTGCAGGACGTCCTTGGGGGCGAGCCCGTCGTCGACCCAGCCCTTCCACAGCGACAGCGCGGCGACGCCCTTCGCCGAGTCCAGCGCGGTGAGGTCGGCGCCGGCGCCCCAGAACCACGGCAGGAACTGGAAGCTGCCCTCCTCCGTGCCGATCGCGGAGAAGGTGATGCCCTTCTTCCCGGCCGACTTGACCTTCTTCAGGGCCGCCGTCAGCGAGTTCCAGTCCTTGATGGCGGCAGGGTCGACGCCCGCCGCGGCCAGCACCTTCTTGTTGTAGTAGAGGGCGAGCGTGTTGGCGCCGATCGGGACGCCGTAGGAGGCGCCGTCGATGGTGCCCGCGCCGAGGATGTTCTGCTGTATCGACTTCGTGTCCAGGCCCAGATCGCTCGTCTTGGTGACGATGCCCGCCGCCACCAGCGTGGAGACGACCGGGTTGTCCACCAGCATCACGTCGGGCGCGTTGCCCTGCTGGGCGGCGAGCAGCGCCTTGTTGCCCAGGTCCGTGGTGTCCATGGCGGTGCGCTTGATCTTGACGCCGGCGTCCGTGCCGCACTTGCTGACGAGCTTGCCCCAGTCGGAGGAGGCGTCGAACTGCGGGTAGGGGTCCCAGAAGGCGTACGTCCCGCCGGTGCTGCCGGACCCGGAGGCGGAGGAGTCGGAGTCTCCGCCCCCGCAGGCGGCGACGGAGGTGAGCGTGCCGAGCGCGGCGATCGCGGCGACCAGGGTGCGGCGGGTGTTTCTCACGGTGACCTCGTTGTCTGGTGCGGCTCGTGGTGAGCGAAAGGAGGAAGAGAGGAAGGCAGGGAAGAGAGGAAGGCAGGGAAGGCAGGAAGGACAGGAGAGGTGAGGAGAGGGAGGGAAGGCCGGGAGGGCGACGGGGGCGACGGGTCAGGAGGTGGGCAGCCAGACGCGCATGCTGCCGTCCTGACGGTTGGCCCACGCGTAGTAGGGGATCGCGGTGAGCTCGAGCGGTTCGTCGGCCGACTGTGCGCCGTCGCGCTCGTCGGCGTCGGCGTCGGCAGCGGCGTCCGCGGTCCGGTACGGCCACCAGCCGGCGTCGGCGATGCTCCGGCGACGACCGGCGGCCAGGACGGTGACCACGCCGCCGAGCAGGTCGGGACGGTGCTTGACGGCGAGCGGACGGGTGGTGTCGAGCACCATGTCGTCCAGTCCGCCGCCCGGGTGGTCGACCCCTTCCAGGCAGTAGACGAGCGGGCCGCGCTCGATGGCGACACAGCCGCGCACGGCGTCCACCCGCGGGTCCGCGGCGGTGAGGCGCGGCTCGACGCCGAGTTCGAGGACGATCCGGTCGCCGGGCGCCCACGTGCGTTCCAGTCGCAGCCAGCCGTCGGCGACGGGTGCGCCCGCCGTGTCGTACACGCTGTCCCCGACGCGGACCCGGTAGTCGCGGCACCACTGCGGAATGCGCAGCGAGAGAGTCCAGGGCCGGTCCTGCGGCGTCTCCTCGATGCTCAGGGCGATGGTGCCCTGCCAGGGGTAGTCCGTCTCGGCGCTGACGACGACTGCGGACCCGTCGAGGTGACCGGTGTAGCGCCCGGTGACGTACTGGTGGATCTGCAGTCCGTCGCCGTCCGTGGAGGCCAGGTAGTGCTCCAGTCCGGCCAGCAGCCGCATCACGTTCGGCGGGCAGCAGGCGCACCGGAACCAGCGGGTGCGTCGGGCCGACTGGTCGCCGCCGGCGTCGGTGTGGCCGTCCCGGACCTGGAGCGGGTTGACGTACAGCCACCGCTCGCCGTCGAGGGAGACGCCGGCCAGGAAGCCGTTGTAGAGCGTGCGCTCGACGAGGTCGGAGTAGCGGGCCTCGCCGGTGAGCAGGGCCATGCGCCAACTCCACTGGACGGAGGCGATGGCGGCGCAGGTCTCGCAGTAGGCGCGCTCGTTGGGCAGTTCGTACGGGTCGCCGAAGTCCTCCTCGTCGTGGTGGGCGCCGAGCCCGCCCGTGATGTGGGTCTTGGTGGCGGTCATCGCCTCCCACAGCCGCTCGGCGGCGGTGCGCAGTCCGGCGTCCCCGGTCTCGACGGCCAGGTCGGTCGCCGCGGCCAGCAGGTACAACTGCCGTACTGCGTGCCCCTCGACGTTCGTCGCCTCGCGCAGCGGCACACGGTCCTGGCAGTACACCTCGCCGCCCAGCAGGCCGTGGCCGAAGCGGTCGACGAAGTAGCCTGCGAGGTCCAGGTAGCGGCGCTCGCCGGTCTCCCGGTAGAGCTCGACGAGGGCGGTCTCGACCTCCGGGTGCCCGTCGACGCCGTCGATCGGCCTGCCGCTGCCGGGCAGGCCGAAGACCGAGTCGATGTGGTCGGCGAACTTCACGGCCACGTCGAGGAGTTCGCTGGCGCCGGTGGCCCGGTGGTGGGCCACCGCCGCCTGGATCAGGTGCCCGGCGCAGTACAGCTCGTGACCCCACCGCAGGTCCTGGTAGCGCGCGCCGCCCTTGAGCAGCTGGAACCAGGTGTTGAGGTAGCCGTCGTCCTGCTGCGCGGCGGCGACGAGGGAGACGATGCGGGCGACCTCGTCGGCGAGGTCGCCGTCCGGGGTCCGGGCGAGCTGCCAGGCAGCCGCCTCCAGCCACTTGTACACGTCCGAGTCCACGAACGGGTAAGCGCCCTGGAACTCTCCCTCGTCCGTGCCGGCCGCGAGCCGCAGGTTGCGCAGGTTGCCCGCCGACTCCAGCAGTCCGGGGCCCTGGGGGATGGAGATGCGCGCGTTCACCTCGCGGCGGGCGTCCCAGAATCCGCCGTGCACCGCGACGGCGGCGGGGGCGAGCGCGGCCTCGGCGTCCGGGCTGTGGCGGACCGGGCCCTGGGGGGTGTCTCTGCGTCGGGACGGGGCCGACGGCAGGGAGGAAGGCACGGCGGAACGTGGGCGGGACATGGCTCTCCGGAGCGTTGGAGGGGAAGGCGGGTTCGAGGGGGCCGACGTATGCGGGGCTCGTGGCGCCGCGGGCCGGCGTCTCGGGCTGCCGACAGGCGGTGCTGTCTCTCGTTCCCGTTTGAGCAAACGTTTTTCTGTCCGGAAAGGTAGAAAGGTGAGGAGCGTGAGTCAAGAGGTACGCGCAAGTATCTTCCGTGCAGGGGGCGGGGCTGTTCAGCGACCGTGAACGATGTCAGGATGTAGGCCGCCGAGGTCGTCTAGGAAAAGGGTTGCGCGTGACCGCCGTTCCAGGTTCTCCGCCGAGCGGGCGGGCCAAGCTCGCCGATGTCGCCAAGCTGGCCGGGGTCAGTGTCGGCACAGCCTCGAAAGCACTGAACGGCAGCGGCAGGATGCGGCCCGAGACCCGGGAGCGGGTCCTCGCGGCCGTGGAGGCGCTCGACTTCCGTCCCAACCAGCACGCGCAGAGCCTGCACACCGGCCGCAGCTGGACCGTGGGGCTGATGACGACCGACGGCATCGGCCGTTTCAGCACGCCCGTGCTGCTGGGCGCCGAGGACGCGCTCGGCGCCGGGAAGATCTCCGTTCTGCTGTGCGACACCCGTGGCGACGCCATCCGCGAACAGCACCATCTGAGCAACCTCGTGGACCGGCGGGTGGACGGCATCATCGTGACCGGCCGGCGCACCGACCCCCGGCCGCCCCTGAAGGGGATCGACCCGATCCCGACGGTCTACGCGCTCTCCCCGTCCACGGACCCGGACGACATCTCCGTGGTCTCCGACGACCGGAGCGGGGCACGGCTGGCCGTCGAGCATCTGCTGGCGACCGGCCGCACCCGGATCGCGCACGTCACCGGCCCGGCCCATCACGCCGCCGCCCGCGACCGCGCCCACCACACCGTCGAACTGATCGAACGCTCCTCGCTGGAGCTCGCCACCGGTCATGTGCACTTCGGCGAGTGGAGCGAGGCGTGGGGCCGCCGCGCCGCCGAGGCGGTCCTGCGGACGGCGCCCGACACGGACGCCTTCTTCTGCGGCAACGACCAGATCGCCAGGGGAGTCGCCGACGCGCTGCGCGAGAACGGGATGGACGTGCCCGGCCGGATCGCGATCGTGGGCTACGACAACTGGGACGTGATGGCCCTCGCCTGCCGCCCGCCGCTCACCACGATCGACACGGACCTCGCCGAGATCGGCCGCCAGGCCGCCCTGCGACTGCTGGACGCCATCGGCTCCGCACCGGAACCGGGTCGGCACACCGTGCCCTGCCGCCTCGTCGTCCGCGAATCGACCTGAGCCGCCGGCCGCCGGCGACCCGACAGCGGTCG
>NZ_JBEPBI010000179.1:0-15957 GCF_040299045.1 Streptomyces sp. NPDC001027 | reverse complement strand
AGGGCGGTTTCATGGGGATCGTTTAGTGGTGGGTTATCTGGGGGTTGGGCGCTCGTGTCGTGGCTCTCGCTAACACCCTAGCGTCAGGGTCGCCTTGGGGCGGGGGGCGCCCCGGCCGCCCCCGGGACCGCCCACACGCGGGCGGCGGGCTCGCGGAACGCGCCGGACGCGCCGGTGGAGCAGACCGGGCCGGGGCTTCGGTCTGCTCCACCGGGGTCATGCGCCGCGGGCGCCGCTAGCGGGTCGTCCTGGCGAACACCGCCACGGTCCGGGCCGGGACGGCGAACGTGCCGGACGCCTTCTCGTACGACGACGCCCGTACGGTGGCGTCCGCGCCCGCCGACTGCACCGGGTGCAGCCGGTAGCCCGCGCCCGCGAGAGCGTCGACCGTCTGCTTCTGCGCGGTGGGCGTCGCGTTGAACACGACGACCAGGTCACCGAGCTCCATGGTGATCACTCCGGGCGTCTGCTTCCCGCCGGACAGTGGGAAGGACAGCTGGGCCTGCACCCGGGCGGCCGTCCCGAGGGAGAACGCCTTCTCCGTGGTGCGGATCCGCAGCAGGTCCCGGTAGGCGGCGGAGGCCGCCGTGATCTGCGGGCAGCCCACTCGTACCGTCGTCAACAGGGGTTTGGCGTACGGCCACTTGGACGCGTTGTCGGCGGCCGGCGGCAGTCCGCGGCCGAAGCCGTTGCCGGTCGCGCAGTCCCAGTGGATCGCGTTGAACCAGTCGCCGCTGTCGAAGGAGTTGCGGTCCAGGGACTTGGAGCGCAACAGGTCGGCGCCCGCCTGGGAGAGCGCCGGGCCCTGGGAGAGAGCGGCGGTCGCCAGGGCGAGGACCTGCATACGGGAGCGGTCGGCGGCGGAGGCGCCGGCCGGCAGTTTGTAGGCGAGGGCGTCGAACAGCGACTCGTTGTCGTGCGCGTCGACGTAGGCGAGGGCGTCGCCGGGCGCGTCCGCGTATCCGGCGGGCCGGCCGTTGTAGTCGACCTGGGCGCCGGTGACCTCCTTGCCGTCGGAGTCGGTGAAGCGGTACGTCGCGAGGTTGCCGGACAGCCCCACCTTGATGAGGTCCTGGTAGTGCAGGAGGCGGGCCTTCTGCTCCTGTGGAATCCCGTTGCTCTTGGATGAGTTGGGGTCGGTGTACAGACCGGACGCGAAGCCCTGGACGCCGGGGTCCTCGTCGAACGGCCCGCCGCCGCGTACGGCGTCCCGCGCGCGGTCGGAGAACGTCGCTACACCGGTTCCCGCCATGTTCTTCTGCGTGGCCTGCACGAAGCGGGCGTCGTCGGCGACCTCGCCGAAGTTCCAGCCCTCGCCGTAAAGGATGATCTTCTTGCCGTCGACGCCGTCCTTCTTGGGGGTCAGCGCGTCGAGTGCCTTGCGCACGGCCAGGATGTTGGCCTTGGGATGGTGGCCCATGAGGTCGAAGCGGAAGCCGTCGACCTTGTACTCCTTGGCCCAGGTGACGACGGAGTCGACGACCAGCTTGCCCATCATCGCGTTCTCGGTCGCCGTGTTGGCGCAGCAGGTGCTCGTGGCGACCGAGCCGTCGGCGAGCAGCCTCTGGTAGTAGCCGGGCACGATCCGGTCGAGGACGCTGGTGCGGGCCTGTCCGCTCGCCGCCGTGTGGTTGTAGACGACGTCCATGACGACCCGCAGGCCGTCCTCGTTGAGCGCCTTCACCATCCTGCGGAACTCGACGGTGCGGCCGGCGCCGTCGGGGTCGGTGGCGTAGGACCCCTCGGGGACCGTGTAGTGGTACGGGTCGTAGCCCCAGTTGTAGGCGTCCTTCGCGGCGGCCGCGGAAACGCATTCCTGCTGTTTCTCGGAGTCGGCCGGGTAGGAGGCGAGGTCGCAGGCGGGGGCGGTCTGGTCGGTCTTCTTCTCGGCGATGGTGGCGATGTCGAAGACGGGCAGCAGATGGACGTACGACGTGCCCGCCGCGGCCAGCTGCCGCAGGTGCTTCGAGCCGTCGCTGCCGCGGTCGGTGAAGGCCAGGTAGCCGCCCCGGTCCCGCGCGGGGACGGTGGTGTCCGCGACGGAGAAGTCCCGGACGTGCAGCTCCTGGATCTGGGCGTCCTTGAGCGGGACGGCCTGGGGTTTGGCGAGCGTCGACCAGCCGGCCGGGGCCAGCGACCGGTCGTCCAGGTCGACGACGAGACTGCGTTCGGAGTCGGCGGTGAGGGCGACCGAGTAGGGGTCGGTGACCTTGTTGACGACGACCTTGCCGGCGGCGGGCGCCCACACCGTCACGGCGTACCGGTAGGGCTTGTTCTTCCACGACCCGGGGCCGGTCACGGACCAGACGCCGGTCGCGTCGTTCCGCTTCATCTTCACGGTGGCGCCGCCGAGTTCCAGCGACACCCGCTGGGCCGTCGGGGCCCAGACGGCCAGCGTGGGACGGCCCTTGTGGAAGGTCGGCCCGAGCCGGGCGGCGGTGGCCCCGGCGTACAGGTCGTCCAGCGCGCCCGCGATCTGCACCCCCGTCGCCGACAGCACCGCGCCGTTGACGGCCCGTTGCGAGGCCACGACCTGGCCGGTCAGCGCCTCGCGCACCCGGGCGCGGTCCCGTGGGTCGACGGACCAGGCGGTGTAGGCCGCGAGATGCGGGAACTCAGCCTTCTGGGCGTCGGTGAGGGCGGTCTTCGTCAGCCGGAGCCACTTGGCCGCGCCGGTCAGCGTGCCGCCCTGGACGGCGATGGCGCCCTTGTCGCTGTACAGCAGCTGGGTGGATGCGGCGGCCGCGGAGCCGTTCCAGGCGACCGTGTCCCGGTCGATCCAGACCGCCTTGGAGGCGGCGAGGTCGAGCGCGGCGGCCGATCCCGCGGGCTGCGGGAGCAGGTACTTCTCCTGGCCGCTCAGCAGCCACACCTCGTGGCCGGCGCTCGTCAGGTTCAGCGACTGGTCGGAGGGCAGGTCCTTCTCGTCGCCCTTGTGGAGGATGTAACTGAGGCTCGTGGCCCCGTCGTTGAGCGGCGCCTCGTAGACCGCGCCGTAGGCGTCGGTCCGCACCGGCTCCAGCGGCTTCGACCAGTCGGTGGGGTTCGCGGCCCCCGTCCAGACGTGCAGCCCCCAGCCGTCGTAGTTCCCGTCGGCACGGTGGTAGTGGACGACCGCCTTGGTCCTGTCCTGCGCCGGGTAGTCGGGCCGCTCCGTCCGGACGGCGTCCTTGCCCTGCTCGATCCACACCTCGCCGGTCTTGGTGACGTCGATCGTGCGGTCGGTCGAGACGTCCTTGTCGCCGTCCTTGTCGATGACCAGGAAGCCCACGTTCGAGGCGCCGGGCTTCAGCTTGACGTAGGCGAAGGCGCCGTAGGCGTCCCGGCCGACGAAGGGGTGGCTGGCGGGCCAGGTGGTGGACTCGCCGTCGGCGAGGTCGCCCCAGGCGTACAGACCCCAGTCGGCGTAGTCGCCGTCGGTGCGCTTGTAGTGGACGATCGCGTAGTCACGGGAGGAGGCGGTGGGCGTCTCCTCGGCGGGCGGGGCGCCGGTGACCGACTCGGCCGTCGCCGACGCGGTGCGGCCGGTCGAGTCGACCACAACTGCCTTGTAGCGCAGGGCTGTTCCGGCCTTGACGTCCTTCCCGACGGTCTGCGTGACCTTGTAGGGCGCGTGGTCGGCCGATCCGAGCGTCCGCCACTTGCCGTTGCCGACCTGGGCGGCGAAGACGACCCGGTTGAGCTGTCCGCCGTTGGCGTCGGCGGTGAGCTCGACGGTTCCGGTGGCGCCGGCGGCCGGGGCCTTGAGGGTGATGGTCGGCTTGGCGGCGGGCCTGGAGGGCTTGCCGGCCGCCTTGAGGACGATCGCCGAGCGGGCGGGGACGGTGACGGTGATCTTCCTGTCGGCTCCGGACTTCGCCGTCGCCGTCGTACCGTGAACGCCGCGATAGGTCATGCCCGCCGAACCGACCGCGAAGGACGCCGACTTGGCCGCGCCCGCGTTGTTGAAGGCGACGACGTACTCCTGGCCGGTCCTCGCGTCAGTACGGGAGAAGGCGTAGATCCCGGCCCCGTCGGCCGCGTACCGCTCCTCCTGGACGCCGTCCGCCAGCGCCGGGTTGGCCTTGCGGAGCTTGGCGAGTGCGGCGATCTGCCGGTACAGCGGCGCGCTCGTGTCGTATGCGTCGCTCGCGTGGGTGCGGTCGGTGCCGATCTCGTCGTCGTCGAGGTAGTCGGCGGTCTTCGAGGCGAACATCGTCTGGCGGGCGTCCTTGTCGCCGCCGGCGCCGGTGAAGCCCTGCTCGTCGCCGTAGTAGACGACGGGGTTGCCGCGGCTGAGGAACATCAGCTCGCCTGCGAGCCTGTCCTTGGCGAGCAGTTCGGCGTCGGTCGCCTTCGGGTCGTCCTGCTTCAGGAAGTACCCGATGCGGCCCATGTCGTGGTTGCCGAGGAAGGTGACCTGCTCGTAGGCGTTGGCCTTGTCGGTCGTGTACTTGTAGTCGTCGCCGAAGACCCCGGCGAGCTTCTTCGCGCTGCCGCCCTGGGAGACGTACTGCCGTGCCGCCTCCTGGAAGGGGAAGTCGAGCGTGGCGTCGAGGCGGCCCTGGGTGACGTACGGCGAGGTGATCGACGTGTCGGCGGAGTAGACCTCGCCGAACATGAAGAAGTTCCTGCGGCCCTGCTCGGCCGCGTAGGCGTCGAGCGCGGTGGCCCACTGCGTCCAGAACCCCATGTCGACGTGCTTCACGGTGTCGATCCGGAAGCCGTCGACGTCGAAGTCCCTGACCCAGCGCTGGTAGATCTTCTCCATGCCGGAGACGACCTCGGGCCGCTCGGTCCACAGGTCGTCGAGGCCGGAGAAGTCGCCGTACGTCGTGGACTCGCCGGCGTAGGTCGAGTCGCCGCGGTTGTGGTACATCGTCGGGTCGTTGAGCCAGGACGGGACCTTGACGTTCTTCTTCGCGGCGGCGACGGTCGGGGTCCGCGGGAAGGAGCGGGCGTCCACCGCGGGGAACGTCGCTCCGCCGGCCGCGTGGTCGGCGTCGTCGAACGGTTCGCCGGCCTTGGTCAGGTACGGGAACGCGCCTTTGGAGAGGTAGTCGTAGGACTTCTCCTGGTAGTCGACGACGTCGGCCGTGTGGTTGGTGATGACGTCGAAGAAGACCTTCATGCCCTTGGCGTGGGCCTTGCCGATGAGGGTCTCGAGGTCCTTGTTGGTGCCGAAGTGCGGGTCGACCTGGGTGAAGTCCTTGATCCAGTAACCGTGATAGCCGGCAGATGCATTGCTTCCCGTGCCCTGAACCGGCTGGTTCTTGAAGATGGGCGCCATCCAGATGGCAGTGGTGCCCAGACCTTTGATGTAGTCGAGCCGCTTGGTGAGGCCCTTGAGGTCGCCGCCCTGGTAGAAGCCCTTGTCGGTGGGATCGTAGCCGGTGGAGAGACGGGAACCGGTCAGACCGCCCTTGTCGTTGGCGGTGCTGCCGTTGGCGAAACGGTCCGGCAGGACGAAGTAGAACTGCTCTCGGGTGTCGTCGTGCCGGGCGGGCTCTGCGGCGAGCCTGGCGTCGGAGGGCGGCGCGGGCGGGCTGTCGGCTCGTGCGGCCAGCGGCTGGACCAGTGCGGCGGCCAGGGCTGCCGCGGTGACGGCGGCCACCCGTCCGGCGTGGGCGGTGCGGCGCGTCCCGGGCGCGGGCCATCTCGGTATCACAGGCGGGAACTCCTTGCGGCTGCGGCTCTGTCGGGTCCGACCCCTGCGCCCGGGACGGCATCCGTCGCCGGGCGTTCGCGCGACCGTATCCCCGACGCAAGCTTTACAGCAAGAGTCATGAAAGGTCGGGAAAGAACTTTCACGACTCTTGCTCGCAAGGGCGTGCTCAGCAGGTCGATTTGCCCACGTAGAGCGCCAGCGCCGTGTTGGCGCCCAGCGTCGCCGTGAACTGTCCCGAGGAGTTGACGGTGACGGTCGTGTTGTTCTGGACGTTGCAGTAGGCGCCCGCGGGCAGCGCGGTCTGGAAGGTCCGACTCAGGGAGCCGCTCTCGTGGTTGACGACCACGTACCCCTTCGCGCCCCGCCCGAAGGCGATCGCGTCACCGCCGTTGTCCCACCAGTTGCCGACCGACTCGCCGCGGACCGCGTTACGGAAGGCCACCATGCGGACGATCTCCGGCCAGGCGTGCTGGCACTTCCAGCCGTCCTGCCAACAGGCGTTGACGGCACCGCCGTTCGGCGGGCCGGCGTCCGCGTTCGACCACTCGTAGCCGGAGTTCACGTCCGGCGCGCCGTACGGATACGCGAGCATGAAGACGTTGGCCAGGGTGTAGTTCGCCCCGTCCTTGTAGTTGAGGGTGGAGCCGTTGCGCTCGGTGTCGTGGTTGTCGACGAAGACGCCCGCGACGGAGCTGCTCATGTAGCCCCAGCCCTCGCCGTAGTTCTTCAGGTAGGCGAGGTTCTCGTTGTTGAAGACCCGCTTGAGGTCGTAGGCGTAGCGGAACTCCTGCGCATCGCCGTTGCCGGCGTACTCGGTGGGCTGGACCGCCTCGCCGCTGCCGTAGATGACCTCCTGCTTCCAGTACGCCGACGGCTTGCTCAGCCGCGACTTGACGTCAGCGAGGTCGGCGGTGTCGATGTGCTTGGCGGCGTCGATGCGGAAGCCGTCGACACCGAGGGTGAGCAGGTCGTTCATGTACCCGGCGATTTCCTTGCGGACGTACTCCTCCCCCGTGTCCAGGTCGGCGAGGCCGACGAGTTCGCAGTGCTGGACGTTCCAGCGGTCGGTGTAGTCGGAGATCCGGGCGGTGCAGTCGTCGAAGTCGTGGGAGGAGTACAGGCCGGGGTAGTCGTACTTCGTGTACGACGAGCCGCCGGTCCCGGTGCCGCTGCCGGCGGCCATGTGGTTGACGACGGTGTCGACGACGACCTTGACGCCGGCCGCGTGACAGGTGTTCACCATGTTCTGGAAGGCCGTGCGGTCGCCCAGCCGGCCCGCGATCTTGTAGCTGACGGGCTGGTACGAGGTCCACCACTGCGAGCCCTGGATGTGCTCGGCGGGCGGCGAGACCTGCACATAGCCGTATCCGGCGGGGCCGAGGGCGTTGGTGCACTCCTTGGCGACGGAGGCGAAGTTCCATTCGAAGAGGACGGCGGTGACGTCCTTGCCGCCCGGCGGGGAGGCCTGGGCGGCGGTGGGGGTGAGGACGGCGGCCGAGGCGGCGAGCACGGTGGCCGCGGCGGTGGCGGTGGCTCTTGCGGACCATCTCGATATCACGTGGGGGTTCTCCTTGCCCGACGGCCAGGCGTCTTTGCCTGGCGCCGGCGAGAACGTACCGCTGCCGAAATGTTTACAGCAAGGGTCATGAAAGTAACGGCAAGAAGTTTCACACTTGTTCGGCGGGCTTGCCGGGCAGGTCGCCTCGACGGCCCTCGCAGGAGTAGACGATCTCCACCGCCCCGCCGGGCAGGGCTCGTTGACTCAGGAAGGTCAGTCCGGTCTCGGGGCTGAGCGCCGGGGTCAGCTGGGCGCCGCCGCCGAACAGCAGGGGCAGCACGACCAGTTCGAGACGGTTCAGCGCGCCGAGCGCATGGAAGGCGGCGATGGTCCGCGGGCCGCCGATGAGGTGGACGTCGCCGCCCCGGTTGGCGGCGCGGATCTTCTCCAGCAGCCGGACCGGGTCGCCGTCGATGGTGACGTGGTCGGGGGCGCCCTCCGGGCGGTGCGAACCGAGGACGAACACGTCCAGGTCCGGCCACGGCCAGCGGCTGTTGGTCAGCGCGGGCTCGAAGGTCGTACGCCCCATGAGGGCCGCCTCGCAGTCGGCCAGGAACTCCCGGATGCCGTGGCTTCGGCCGGGGACGAACGCGGGGTCGGCGGTGAGCGCGGGCCAGCCGTTCGGCGTGGTCACGTAGCCGTCGGCGCTCATGCTCATACGGGCGCGGATCTGCATGCTCTCTCCTCGGACAAGGGGCGCTGTTCGCCCTCTCACCCAAGCGTCGAACGCGGGCTCCGCCGTTCGACACGCCGGAGAAAGAAGTCACCGGGCCCCTCAGGGCCCGGTGACTCGTCCTGCGGGTGCTCAGACCGTCGTCCACCACACGGTCGTGTCGGCGGGCACCTTGACGTCCCCGTCGACCTCGGCGACCTCACCGCTGGCGAGGAGCAGCCGGCCGTACGCCGGGGTCGTCACCGACTCGCCGCCGGTGTTCGCGACGCACACGAACTCCCCGCGCCGGAAGGCGAGGACCCCCTCGGGCGCCCGGAGCCACTCCACCGCGTCGCCGGCGCCAAGGTCGGGGCGGGCCCGGCGCACGGCGAGGGCGGAGCGGTACAGCTCCAGGGTGGAGTCCGGGTCGCCGGTCTGCGCCTCCACGCTCAGCTCCGCCCACTGCGACGGCTGGGGCAGCCAGCTGCCGCCGGCGCCGAAGCCGTAGGAGGAGCCCTCACGGGTCCACGGGATCGGGACGCGGCAGCCGTCGCGGAAGCCGTCCTGGCCCGCGCCGCGGAAGTACGCCGGGTCCTGGCGCACCTCGTCGGGCAGGTCGACGACGTCCGGCAGACCGAGCTCCTCGCCCTGGTAGACGTACGCCGAGCCGGGGAGGGCCAGCATCAGCAGCGTCGCGGCGCGGGCCCGGCGCAGGCCGAGCGCGCGGTCGCCGGCCGTGCGGATCTGGGTGCCGAGGCCGGGCGGGTTGGCGAAGCGGGTGGCGTGCCGGGTGACGTCGTGGTTGGACAGCACCCAGGTGGCGGGCGCGCCGACCGGGCGCATCGCGTCCAGCGTGCGGTCGATGACCTCGCGCAGCTCCTTCGCGTCCCACGCGGTGCTCAGGTACTGGAAGTTGAACGCCTGGTGCAGCTCGTCGGGGCGGACGTAGTTCGCGGTGCGCTCGACGGTCGGGGTCCAGGCCTCGGCGACGAAGATGCGCCCGCCCGTCTCCCGCCACGGCTCTTCCGACGAAGGCCCTTCGGGCTCCTTCCTCTCCGAGTACTCGTCGAGGATGAGCCGCCACTGGCGGTAGATCTCGTGGACGCCGTCCTGGTCGAAGAACGGCATGACATCGTTGCCCAGCAGCTTGAGCTGTTCGTGGGAGCCGAGATCGGGCAGGCCGGGCGCCTTGACCAGGCCGTGGGCGACGTCGATGCGGAAGCCGTCGACGCCCATGTCCAGCCAGAAGCGCAGGATCGAGCGGAACTCGTCGCCGACCGCGGGGTGGTCCCAGTTGAAGTCGGGCTGCTCGGGGGCGAAGAGGTGCAGGTACCACTCGCCGGGCGAACCGTCCGGCTCGGTGACCCGCGTCCAGGCCGGGCCGCCGAAGATGGACTCCCAGTCGTTGGGCGGGAGTTCGCCGTCCGCTCCCTGGCCGGGGCGGAAGTGGTAGCGGTCGCGCAAGGGCGAGCCGGGGCCGTCCGCCAGCGCGCGCTTGAACCACTCGTGCTGGTCGGAGGAGTGGTTGGGGACCAGGTCGACGATGATCCTCAGGCCCAGTTCCCGGGCGTCGCGGATCAGCGCGTCGGCGTCGAGCAGGTTGCCGAACATCGGGTCGACGGCCCGGTAGTCGGCGACGTCGTAACCGGCGTCGGCCTGCGGCGAGGCGTAGAAGGGGCTCAGCCACACGGCGTCCACGCCGAGGTCGCGCAGGTACGGGAGACGGGAGCGCACGCCTTCCAGGTCGCCCATGCCGTCGCCGTCGCTGTCGGCGAAGCTGCGCGGGTACACCTGGTAGATCACCGCGTCCCGCCACCAGTCGCGGTGCCGGGCGACGGTGGCGACGGCCGAGGTGGGGGCGGGGGCCGGGGCTGCGGAGGGCTGCTGGCTCATGACGTCCTTGGTACGTAACGGAGTGGTGGTCATGGGTTTCTCGGGGGTCGGGCGGCGGTGGAACGAGGCGGCCGCGGTGCCGGCGGGGTCGGAAGGACACCGCGGCCGCCGCCCGCGCGGCAGGCCGCGCGGGAGTCCATGGGCGCGTCGGGCGCTCAGCCCTTGGTGCCGCCCGCGGTGAGGCCGGTCACCAGGTTCTTCTGCACGAGGTAGAAGAACACGGCGGCCGGTATCGCGATCAGCACCGCGGTGGCGGCCATCAGGTTGCGCTGGGCGTCGTGTTCGCTGACGAAGGACTGCAGGCCGACGGCGAGCGTGTACTTGTCGTCGCTGAGCATGAACGTCGAGGCGAACGCGACCTCGCTGAACGCGGTGAGGAAGTTGTAGAAGGCGGCCACCGCGAGACCGGGCTTGGCGAGCGGCAGGATCAGCCGGAAGAAGGTGCCGAACGGGGTGAGTCCGTCCACGCGTCCCGCCTCGTCGATCTCGAAGGGGATGGTGTCGAAGTACCCCTTGAGCAGCCAGGCGCTGTACGGGATGACCGTCGTGCAGTACACGAGGATCAGGCCGAGGTAGTTGTCGATGAGCTGCAGGTCCGAGAGGATCTGGTACATCGGCACCATCAGCACGGCGACCGGGAACATCTGGGTGACGAGCAGCACCCACATGAACTTCTTGTAGCCGGGGAAGCGCATGCGGGACACGGCGTAGCCGGTGGTGGCGGCGATGAGCACGCCGACGGCGGTCGTGCCGAGCGTGACGATGAGGGAGCTCTTCAACCAGTTGAAGAACTCGGTGTGCTCGACGACGAACGTGTAGTTGGCGAACGTCATCTTGCCCCAGATGCCGCCCGGGTGGAGGTAGTCGTCCTTGTCCGGGCCGAGGGAGAGATAGACGAGCCAGGCGATCGGGAAGAGCGCGATCAGGCTCGCGACGGTCAGGACGCCGTGCGAGGCGAGGGAGCCGGCGAGGCTGTTCTCGCCGCGGCGGCGGGCCCGGCGCGGGGACTTCGCGGAACGCTGCTCGCTCGTGGCGGCGGAGGTCTCGACTGTGGTGCTGCTCATGGGAACTCCTGCCTCAGATCGCGAGCTGCTGCTCGTTGCGGTTCAGCCAGCGGCGGTAGAACGAGGTGAAGACGATCAGGATGGCCAGCAGCAGGATGCCGTACGCGGCCGACTGGGCGAAGTCACGCGGCTGCTGCCCGAAGCCGAGGTAGTAGGACCAGGTGACGAGGATCTGCGCGTCCGGGGCGGTGTTGCCGAACAGCAGGAAGATCACGGCGAACTGGTTGAAGGTCCAGATCACGCCCAGCAGGACGACGGTGGAGCTGACCGACCTCAGTCCCGGCAGGGTGACGTACCGGAACCGCTGCCAGGCGCTCGCGCCGTCCATCTCGGCGGCCTCGTAGAGCGAGGCGTCGATGGCCTGCAGGCCGCCGAGCAGCGAGATCATCATGAACGGCACACCGCACCAGGTGTTCACCATGATCGCGGCGAACCGCTGCCAGAAGGTGTCCTCGAGCCACAGCGGCGACGGCAGATGCAGGAAGTCCAGCGCGGAGTTGATGACGCCGCCGTCGGCGAGCATGAACCGCCAGCCGAACACGGTGACGAAGGTGGGCACCGCCCACGGCAGCACCAGGATCAGCCGGTACAGGGTGCGCCCGCGCAGCTTCTGGTTGAGGAGCAGGGCGAGGCCGAGGCCGATGCCGTAGTGCAGGGCGACGCAGGCCGCCGTCCACACGATCGTCCAGAGGAAGTGCGACCAGAAGCGGTCGTAGGCCGTCGGCCCCCACAGGATGTCGGCGTAGTTGTCGAGGCCGATGAACTTGTAGGTGGCGTCGATGTGGTTGACGCCGATGGTGCGGGCCGTGTTGAGGCTGTTGGCGTCGGTCAGCGTCAGGTAGAGGCCGTACACCAGGGGGTACAGCACGAGGACGCCGAGGACGACCGCCACCGGGGCGATCATCGCGTATGCGTACCAGTGCTTCTGGTAGCCGCGCCTCAGGCGGCCGACCGGCCCGGGCCTCGGCTCACGGTCACCGCGGCGCTTGCCGGTCGCGCGGTCGATGGCGACTGTCATGGTTCGACACCTTCTGGATCTTCACGCTGGATCGTCGACGGGGGCTGCGGCCCGGAGCTCACAGGCCGGTGGCCGCCGGATCTCTCCCCTCCATGATCTGGAAGATCCGGCGGCCGCTCGGACTCACTTGCTGAAGTCGGGCACCAGCTTGGCGATGGCGAGCTCGGCGTTGCTCAGTCCCTTGTCGAGGGTCTCCTTGCCACCCGCGATCTTGGGCAGTTCGGTGTCCAGCGGACCCCACAGCGAGCTGTACTCCGGCAGCGCCGGGCGCGGCTGGGCGGCGGCCAGCACCGTCTGGTAGCCGGCGATGCCCGGGTCGGCCTTGACGGCGGCGGTGTAGGCGTCGTCACGGGTGGGCAGCGTGGAGTTCTTCTGCGCGATGGTCGCCTGGGACGCGGCGGAGGTCATGAAGTCGACGAACTTCAGCGCGGCGGCCTGGTGGGCCTTGTCGGAGCCGGCGTAGACCGAGAGGTTGTGGCCGCCGGTCGGGGCGCCGGCCTTGCCGGTGGAACCGGCCGGGACGGTGGCGATGCCGAGGTTGGCCTTGTCCTTGAAGGCGCTGCCCTTGTAGAAGTTCGTGATCTCCCAGGGGCCCTGGATGATCGCGGCGACCTTGCCGTTGACGAACGCGTCCTGGATGTGGGCGTAGGCGTCGGCGGTGGTGTCGGCCTTGTGCAGGCCCTTGCCGTCGAAGAGGCCGAGCCAGGTGCCGTACGCCTTCTTCGCGGCCGCGGAGTCGACGGTGATCTTCTTGGCGTCGGCGTCGACCGTGTCGGTGCCCTCGCCGTAGAGGAACGACTGCGCGTA
The DNA here is from genome assembly GCF_040299045.1 of Streptomyces sp. NPDC001027. Taxonomy (NCBI): domain Bacteria; kingdom Bacillati; phylum Actinomycetota; class Actinomycetes; order Kitasatosporales; family Streptomycetaceae; genus Streptomyces; species Streptomyces sp. NPDC001027. The sequence goes on along the minus strand of NZ_JBEPBI010000179.1, from coordinate 3,318 downwards.
GTAGGCCTGGGTGGAGCCCCAGTAGCCGTCGGCGCCGGTCTTGGCCTTGACGGTGGCGGCGGCGGTCTTCAGCTCGTCCCAATTCTTGGGGGCCGCGGTGATGCCGGCCTTCGCGAAGAGGTCCTTGTTGTAGACCAGCGCGAGCGTGTCCGTGACCAGCGGGACGCCGTAGGTCTTGCCCTCGTACTTGGCCTGCTCGAGCAGGTTGGCCTTGAACTTCGACTGGTCCTTGAGGGCGTCCGTGCCGTCCAGCGGCAGGAAGTAGCCCTTCTTGGCGAAGGCGGGCGTCCAGCCGACCTCGGAGCGCAGGATGTCCGGGGCCCCGGACGCGCCGGCGGCCGTGTCGAACTTGTTCTGCGCCTGGTCGAAGGGCACGTTGACGTACTTGACCTTGACGTCCTTGTTGGCCGCCTCGAACTGCTTGACCAGGGCCTGGTACGTCGGCGCCTCATTGGTGGCGTTGGAGGTGTCCCACCAGGTGATGGTGACCGGCCCGGACGAGTCGTCGCTGCCGCTGTCGTCTCCGCCGCAGGCCGTCGCCGCGAGCGCGAGGGACGCCACCAGCGCGGTGGCCGCTATGCCACGCCGCATGAGTTTCTCCTTGAGGGTGAGAGCCCGTATAGCTGCGGGAAGCGGTCCCGTCCGCTGTTCCCGCCGGCTCCGACGCGCCGTTGCCGCCGTCGAGCGACGTGAACGTAACAGCCCTGCAAGCGGCACGAAAGACCTTGCAGAAAAAAAATGCAAGAACCCATCGAAGTTATCCGCACGTGACCCTGGCGTGACCTCTGCTCGACCGCTGTGAGACCGTTGTTGTCGCGGATGAACGGCCCCACAGCGGGGCGAGCCGCCGCTGTGCAAGACTCTGCAAACTCTTGCCATCACTTTCACGAGGGAGCGCGATGACGCAGCAGGCCGGAGCGGGCCGTCCGACAGGTCGCCCGCGGCGTCCGATTGGTGTGCAAGTCGGCACCCGACCGGTACAGTCCACCCCTGTGACCACACGGCTTGCCGACATCGCTGCGCAGGCGGGGGTGAGCGAAGCGACCGTCAGCCGCGTTCTCAACGGCAAGCCCGGCGTCGCCGCCACCACCCGCCAGTCCGTGCTCGCCGCTCTGGACGTCCTGGGCTACGAGCGCCCCGTCCGGCTGCGCCAGCGCAGCGCGGGGCTGGTCGGTCTGATCACGCCGGAGCTGGAGAACCCGATATTCCCGGCCCTGGCCCAGGTCATCGGACAGGCGCTGACCCGCCAGGGCTACACCCCCGTCCTCGCCACCCAGACCCCGGGCGGCTCCACGGAGGACGAGCTGACCGAGATGCTGGTCGACCGCGGCGTAGCCGGCATCATCTACGTGTCCGGACTGCACGCCGACACCACGGCCGACATGCAGCGCTACGAGCAGCTGCGCGCACAGGGCGTGCCCTTCGTCCTGGTCGACGGCTTCTCCCCGAAGGTCCAGGCCCCGTTCATCTCGCCCGACGACCGTGCGGCGATGATCCTGGCCGTGACCCACCTCGTCTCCCTCGGGCACACCCGGGTGGGGCTGGCGCTCGGCCCCAAGCGCTTCGTGCCGGTCCAGCGCAAGATCGAGGGGTTCGTGCGCGCCATGCAGGAGCAGCTGCGGCTGGACCCGGAGACCATCGAGACCGAGCTGGTCCAGCACTCCCTGTACACCCTGGAAGGGGGCCAGGCGGCGACCACGGCCCTGATCGACCGGGGCTGCACGGCGATCGTCTGCGCCAGCGACATGATGGCGCTGGGCGCGATACGGGCGGCCAGACAGCGGGGCCTCGCGGTCCCCCGGGACGTCTCGGTGGTCGGCTTCGACGACTCCCCGCTGATCGCCTTCACCGACCCGCCGCTGACGACCGTGCGCAAGCCGGTGCCGGCGATGGGCCAGGCCGCCGTCCGCACGCTCCTCGAGGAGATCGGCGGGACGCCTGCGCCGCACAGCGAGTTCGTGTTCATGCCGGAGCTGGTGGTGCGGGGTTCCACCGCCTCGGCGCCCGGCGACCGCGCCCGCGCCTGATCCCACGCCGGGCCGCCCGACCGCTGACGACCGCTGCGGCACGACCGCCGCCGACCTGACCGTAACCGGTTGCGGCCGATCGTCGCTCTTCGCGCCCGGTCGGGCACTTCGCGTGACGTGCGCTCCTCCGCAGGGTGGAGGAACCGGGCTCCCTCCTGTACGCCGGAAGGAGGCGAAGGGGTCCCTTCGTCGTAAGGCGTGCAAAACGAACCCGACCGCGGGATGATCGGACGAAGAGGTCTTTTCTGGCAGACTCTGGGTCCATGGGTGAATCGACTGTGACGCCGCTGGAAGGCCGCGACCAGGCCCTTCCACAGGCCGTCACGGCCCCGACCCGGGATCGTCGTCTCGCACGCGTCCGCAGCCCCCGCCGGCCGCGCCTGTGGTTCGAGATCCTTCTCATCGCGGTGAGTTACTGGACGTACTCCCTCGTGCGCAACGCGGTGCCGGAACAGCGTTCCGAAGCGTTGCGCAACACCGACTGGCTGTGGCGGGCCGAGCACACTCTCGGCATCGCCGTGGAGGAGTCGGTCAACCACGCGGTGAACTCGGTGACCTGGCTCATCGTGAGCATGAACTACTACTACGCGACGCTGCACTTCGTCGTCACACTGGTCGTCCTGGTGTGGCTCTACCGCAGTCATCCCGGCCGCTACGCGGCGACCCGTCTCGTCCTGTTCGCCACCACGGCGGTGGCCCTCGTCGGCTATTACCTCTACCCGTTGGCGCCACCGCGTCTGATGCCGCGCGGCGGCTTCGTCGACACGGTGATGGTCCACCAGACGTGGGGGTCGATGGCGTCCGGCGACCTCAAGCACATGTCGAACCAGTACGCCGCCATGCCGTCCATGCACATCGGCTGGTCCGTGTGGTGCGGCCTGACCGTGTTCGCCCTGGCCCGGCTTCCCTGGGTGCGTGTCCTCGGCCTGCTCTACCCGATGGCGACGCTGGTGGTCATCGTCGCCACCGCCAACCACTTCTGGCTGGACGCGGTCGGCGGCCTCCTCTGCCTCGCCTTCGGCTTCGCCGTGGCCCGCCTCTGGTACGGCGCTTCGCCGTACGCCCTGCCGAGGACCGTCCCGGACACGCGGCGGAACGATGGGCCCACAGGGAGGCGACAGCGTCCCTGGCGCCGCCACCGGGCCCCGACACCGTCGGGCGAGGGGCGGGGCGGCTCCTCCGGCGCTCGCGCAGAGGCCCGGGCAGAGAGCCATGCGGAGGGCCGCGCAGAGGCCGCCCACGCGGAGGGCCGCGCGGGCCGCGCAGAGGCCCATGCGTAGGGCCGCGCGGG
>NZ_JBEPBI010000178.1:0-15959 GCF_040299045.1 Streptomyces sp. NPDC001027 | reverse complement strand
CCCCTGGGGACGCGCTTGGTCGGGACGGCGGGGGTGGCACCACATGCCTACACTCCCGGCACCTCCTTCAGGCACGCGAACGCGTTGGCCGCGACGCGCCGTATGTGCTTCGACGTGATCTCGGCCGCCGTGTCCGCGTCCCGCTGCCGGACGGCCTCGACGATAGCGTCCAGCTCCTGGATCGCCTCCGTGTGGCTGCTCGACATGCCCTTGACCTGCAGCACCCGCACTTTCGCCTGGACGCTCTCCACAAGCTGCCGCAGCACGTCGCTGCCGGCGCCCTCCATGAGGACCTCGTTGAAGTGACGCCGCGCCATGATGACCTGGCGCGGCTCGGTCGAGTCCTTGGAGGCGACCTCGGCGAACAGCTCCGCCGCCGTCTGAAGGGCGAACACCTGTGAGCGGGGCGCCTTCTCCACGAACCGCCGCACCAGCAGGCTCTCCAGCGCGGCCCGCGCCTCGTACAGGTCCCGCGCCTCGTCCAGGGTGGGCGCCGCGACCACGGCGCCCTTCTGGAGCACGACCTTGATCAGCCCTTCGGAGGTCAGCTCCCTCAGTGCCTCCCGCACAGTGGTGCGGGAGACGTTGAGCTGCTCCACCAGTTCCCGTTCCACCAGCCGCTGCCCCGGCTCCAGGCGGAAGTCCCAGATGGCCTCTCGCAGCGCCGTGACGACCTGTTCGCGCAGCGGGGCCGCGACATGGCCCACCGGGCTGATGCTCCAGACCGAAGCGAGAGAATTGGAGCTATTGGGCATGGTTCTCCTTCCGTGGCCTCTTGCTCACCGGAACGCGGTGAGCAAGAGGCCACTCAGATCTCGGAACCCACCTGCGGCGTGGAGAGCCTCGTCCACCTGGTCGAGGGCGTACTCGGCCGTGCCTAAGTCGGTGGAGCAGAACGGCGCGGCGACCGTCCGTACCAGCACCTCGTGCCCGGCGGGCTAGCGCAGGGTGAGGTCACGGACCGGCTTGGGGCGCCGAACGCCTCCATGCCGTATCAGCACCGCTGCTCGCGTCCCTGCCCCTCCCCCTGGCGGGCTCAGAAGACGAACACGCCCGAGAGGTCCTCAAGCCGTTCGGACCGCTGCAGCGCGGTGTTGATGTCGTCCAGCGGGTAGGTCGCGGTGACGATCGGCTTCGGGTCCAGCGCGCCGCGTTCGAGCAGGCGGATGTACGCGGGCAGGTCGCGCCGCATACGGACGTTGCCGTTCTGTGTGCTGAGTACCTGCCGGCTCTGCACGGCGAACGGGACCTGAGGCAGCGCGACCTCCACGGCCGCGTCCTTCAGACCGGAGAGCACGACGGTGCCGGCCCGCCGGGAGATCTCCAGCGCCAGCCGCTGTGCCGCGGGCGGCCCGGCCGCCTCGATGACCTTGTCGGCCCCGCGCCCCTGGGTGACGGCACGAACGGCCTCCAGGGCGTCCTCCGGGCCAACCACCCTCGTGGCTCCCATCGACTGCGCCACACGGCGGCGCTCCTCGTCGGGCTCCACCACGATCACCTCCAGGGCCCCGGCCAGCCGCGCGGCCTGGACCGCCCAGAGACCCAGGTGTCCCGCGCCGACGACGGCGACGACCTCCTCCGGTCGCACGCGTGCCACGTTCAGGACGGCGCCCACTCCGGTGGTGATGCCGCAGCCGAGGAGCGAGAGGACCTCCCACGGCAGGTCCGTGTCGACCGGCAGGAGCTGGTGCTGCGAGATGTTCATGATCTCGGCGTACCCGCCCACACATCCGGCCGCGTTCACGACCAGGCCATCCGCGGTCCGCGCCACATCCGGGTAGACGCCGCCGATGTCGAACAGTTCCCCGCACTGGTCGGGACGGCCGATGCCGCAGTAGAAGCAGTTGCCGCACTCGGGCGTGCCCGGTACGACGACGCGCTGGCCCACCTCGATGCCCCGGACCATGCTGCCGACCTCGACGACCTCACCGGCGGAGGCGTGCCCGAGGATCGTCGGAGGGACCTTCCCGAGCCTGCCGTGGAAGCTGGCCACGTCGGTCGAGCAGAAGGGTGTCGCCTTCGTACGGACGAGGACACGGGTCGGCGCGAGGTCGAGCAGTTCGACCTCCTCGACGGTCAGGGGCTGATCAAAACCTCTCAGCAGGGCGGCTCTCATCGTCCTCGTCATCGGGAGACCTCCTGCGTCGCCGCCGTCCCGGCGCGGTGCCGTTCGAGGAGGGCCGTGTCCGTCACCGAGACGTCCCACAGCCCCGCTCCTCCGCCCCTGCGGTTGGTGTTCTGCACGCTCGCGCCGCCGTCGACGGAGAAGATCTCGCCGGTGACGTACGAGGCCTCGTCGCTCAGCAGGAACGCCACTGTCGCGGCCACTTCCTCCGGCCGTCCGGCCCGCCGCAGCGGCGAGGTTCCCGCACGCCGGCGCATGTCGGCCATCCCGGCCTCGCCGAAGATCGGCGTGGGCACGATGCCCGGCGCCACGGCGTTCACCCGCACTCCGATGGGACCTCCGTACACGGCGGCCCCATGGACCAGGCCCACCGTGCCGTGCTTGGACGTGGTGTACGCGAGCAGGTCGTCGCTCCCGCGCAGCCCGGCGATGGAGGAGGTGACGACGATCGACCCGACGCTGCCGCGCTCCAGGTAATGGCGGAAGGCCGCCCGTACGCCGAGGAAGGGGCCACGAAGGTTGACGGCCATGACCTGCTCCCACTCCTCGACGCAGACGTCGACGAGGTCGGACAGGGAGCCGGCGATCCCGGCGTTGAGGTGGTGCAGGTCCACCCGCCCGAACGCGTCGACGGCAGTCCGCATGTACGTGTCCACGCCGTCCTCGGTGGTCACGTCCGCGCCGACGCCGACGGCACCGCGGCCGACCGCCCGGGCGACCTCCTTGGCAGCCACCTCGTCGAGGTCCACGGCTACGACCTTGACCCCCTCCTCGGCAAGCCGCTCCACCGTGGCTCGTCCCAGGCCGCCCGCAGCCCCGGTGACCACGGCGACCTTCCCCGCCAGTCCACGCAGTGTCATGTCCTTCGCCTCATATCCGTACAGGGGTTGGGTTGCTCATACTTCGCGGTCACCGGTTCACCAGGCGCCCTGGCGAGGAGTTCCGTACGCAGCACGGGCAGGGCCTCTAGCGCGCTCTGCATGCCCATCGTCGCGGCGATCTCCATGACCTCCAGCAGCTCACCGACCGTGGCGCCGTAGCCCAGCGCGTTGTCCATGTGTGCCTTCCAGCCCTTCACGTACAGGTGCGTGGAAGCGCAGTCGAACGCCGTGTAGATGAACTCCTTGACCTTGGGCTCCAGGCTGCCGTGCTGCCAGGACACCGAGGAGAACTCGGTGTAGGCCTCGAACATCTCCGGGTCGAGTTCGAGGATCTCGTCCCAGAACTCGTGCCAGTAGCCGCGGTTGGCGGTGAACCGCTCCTTGATCTGCTCGCGGTACTCGTCGATCTCACCGGGCCCGTCACGCAGACCGCGCTCCTGGAGGAGTTCGGCGAGCAGGGGCACACCGATGTTCATCGCGTGGATCCCGACCGTCGTCGTGAGCTCGACGACCTCGGTGATCTCGCCGGGTGTGGCGCCGAGTTCGAGGGCCCTGCGGATGTGCCGACGGACCCCCGGGGCGTACAGGTGCGTGGCCGCGGCGTCGACGGCCAGGTAGACCAGCTCGCGGGTCTTCGCGTCGAGGTGGCCCTTGCGCGCGGGGACACCGGCCAGCCGTACGTAGGCCGCGAGCAGTTGGGGCGCGAGTTCGGCGACCGCCTCCCACCGCTCGTCCCACGCACCGTGCACCTCGACGACGGCGTCCCTGAGCTCCTGTGCCGCAGGAGTCCGCGTGCTCACCCCGACACCGGCTCCCGGTCGGCCGGCTCCCGATACGCCCACCGGGCGATCTCGGTGTGGTCGGCGGAGTCCGGCAGTTCCGTCACGGCGCGCTCCCAGAGGGCCACGGCGCTGTCGGCGAGCGGGCTCGCGACGCCGAGCCGGTGGGCCAGGTCGACGGCGATGCGCATGTCCTTGACCATCAGCCGCAGACCGAAGCCGGAGTCGTACGTGCCGGGGAGCACGAAGTTCGGGAACTTGTTGTCCGTCGATCCGCTGCGCCCGCTGGAGGTGTTGATCAGGTCCACCATGACGGCCGGATCGAGCCCGAACCGCTCCCCGGCCAGCACGCCCTCCGCCGTGGCGAGCAGGTGCGTGGCGGAGAGCAGGTTGTTGATGGCCTTGAGCGCGTGCCCGGCGCCCACGGAGCCGGCACGGCGGGCGATGCCCATGACGGCCAGCAGCGGAGAAACCCGAGCCACAGCGTCCGCGGCGCCGCCCACCATGATCGTGAGTGTGCCGTTCTCGGCGCCCCTGACGCCTCCCGAGACCGGTGCGTCGACGAGGGTGACACCTCGGGACTCGAGTGTGGTGGCCAGTCGTCGGGTTGACATAGGGTCGGAGGAGCTCATGTCCACGACCGTCACGCCCTCGCCCAGGGCGCTGGTGACCGCCGGATCACCGAGCACCGCCTCGACGACCGCGCTGCTGGGGAGCATCAGGACGACGATGTCGGCGCCACGTGCGGCGTCGGCCGCGGTCGCGGCGGTGAGCCCGCCCGCGGCGGACAGCGAGGACCGGGCGTCGTCGCTGAGGTCGAATCCGGTCACGGCGTAACCGGCCCGGACAAGACATGCCGACATCGGCCCGCCCATGTTCCCCAACCCGACGAAGCCCACCGAGGGCACGGAGGTGTCAGGCATCGCCCGTGACCTCCTCGATGACCCGCTCGGCGACGCGGAAGGACTCCAGGGCCGCCGGGACGCCGACATAGACGGCCGTCTGGAGGAGCACTTCCTGGATGTTCTCGACGGTGGCCCCGTTGTTGAGGGCTCCCTTGACGTGGACGCCCAGCTCGTGGTTGCGGCCCAGCGCGGTGAGCATGGCCAGGTTGACCAGGCTGCGGGTACGCCGCTCCAGACCGGGACGCGTCCATACGGCCCCCCAGCAGTACTCGGTCACCAGTTCCTGGATGGGCCGCGAGAACTCGCTGACCTTGGCCATCGAGCGCTCGACGTGGTCGGCGCCGAGAACGGCCTTGCGTACGGCGAGGCCGGCCTCGTAGGTGTCGCGGTGGGTGGTGTCACCCGGTGAGATGCCCGTAGTCGGGGGCTTGGTCGTCATGTGCTTCAGTCCTCGTCGGTGATGGGCGCGGTGTACTGCTCAGTGCTGACCTCGTCGGCCCAGGAGGTCGTCCCGAGCGAGATGGCCGTGTGGGTCATGTAGGAGTCGGGGGCGGCGCCGTGCCAGTGCCGCTCACCGGGCGGGCACCACACCGTGTCCCCGGCCCGCAGCGGGCGGACGCCGTCCCACTCGGTCGCCACGAAGCCGCTTCCGGCCAGCACCTGGAGGATCTGGCCGTGCTCGTGGGTGTGCCAGTACGTGCGGGCGCCGGGCGTGAAGTTGACGGTGTTGATGGTCACGCCGTCGGTGGCGGGCATCGTGAGGTAGGCGTGCACCGTGCCGGTGAACTGTGAGCCGGTCTTGCTGCCGACGCCGTGCTGGGTCGTTCCGTGGATCAGCCTCACGGCCTGTCACCTGTTCTTTCCGGCGTCGCACGCGCCGTCGTGGATGCGGACGCGCCCCGAGACGTCGCCGATCGCGTCGACGACGGTGTTGCTGATGTCGTCGGCGTAGCCCAGTTGCAGGGCGAGGCCGAAGGAGGCGAGAGGGGCGGAGGAGTTGGGGCTCGCGACGCCGAGGCCCGTGAGGAGGTCGACGTAGGCGAGGACGTCCTTCATCATCAGCGCGTTGGTGAGGCCGCCCTTGAGGTAGTCACCGTGAATGATCTTCGGGAAACGGTTCTGCGTCGCGAAGTTCACCCCGGAGCTGGTGTTGAGCACGTCGAGGAGCACCTGGAGGTCGAGTCCGGCCTTACGGCCAGCGATCATGACCTCGGCGGTCGCCGAGAGCGCGACGGCGTTGAGGAAGTTGTTGAGCAGCTTGGCGGTGTGTCCCGCGCCGACGGGTCCGCAGGGGAAGACGTGGGCGGAGAAGGCCGCCAGCAGCGGACGTACCCGGTCGAGAGCGGCTGTGTCCCCGCCGACCATGAGGGTCAGCACCCCCTTCTCGGCCGCCGCGGCGCCGCCGGAGATGCCGGCGTCGATCAACACCGTTCCCCGCTCGGCGAGTTGCTCGTGGAGGCGCAGCGTGGAGGCGGGCGCGGAGGTGCTGAGGTCGACGACCACCTGCCCCTCGCGGGCCTGGGCGAGCACCCCGTCCTCGCCCAGGACCACGGCCTCGACGACCTTACTCTCCGGCAGCGAGAGAAGGACGACCTCGCACGCGCGCGTCACCTCGGCGATGGACGCCGCCGGCCTGGCGCCGCACGCCGTGACGTTCTCCGGGCGGGTGTCGTAACCCAGGACGTCGTGCCCGGCGTCCACCAGGCGGCGGGCCATCCGGCCGCCCATGTTGCCGAGGCCGATGAAGCCCACCGGCGGGGGCATGATGGTCATGCTGTTCCTCCACTCCTGGATTTTTCGGCGTGGGGGCCGCCGATGATCGCGGCGAACTCCCCCATCGGGCCGTCGAGCCGCCGGTGGCGGTCGAGCACGGCCGGGTCATGGCCGGGGACGAGGATCGCGCCGCGGTCCGCGACGATCCGGTTCATGTGGTCGAAGCCCCGGTACATCGCCTCCAGGTCGGCGACGACGACGAACGGCATGTCGCGTTCGATTTCCTCGTAGTAGTGCGTCGCGTCGGAGGCCAGGAGCACCAGGCCCTCGCTGGTGTTTACGGTGAGGATCGCCTGGCCGGGCGAGTGGCCGCCGAGCTCGATCATCTCCACACCCGGCGCGATCTCCTCGTGGCCGCGGTGGAACACCATGCGGCCCTGTTCGTGGACGGCCCGCAGGTGATCGATCTCGGCGTCTTCGACGCTGTGGTGGAACTGGAACCGCCGGGCACAGTCGCCGGTCCAGAAGTCGAACTCCGTCCGGGGCACGATCACCTTGGAGTCGGTGAAGAGGTCCACGTTGCCCACGTGGTCGTAGTGGGCGTGGGTGAGGACCACGGTGGCCTCGGCCGGCTCGACGCCCAGGCGGCTCAGCGCCTCGCGGGGGTGAATGAGGTGGCCCCTCGTCCGGTTGCGCCCGCCGAGTTCGCTGTACCCGGTGTCCACGACGATCGTGCGCCGTTCGTTGCGCACGATCCAGACGTAGTAGTCCATCCCGATCGGGCCGTCCGGCTCGCCGTACAGATGGTTGTTGAGGAAGACCTGACCGCGCGTCGTCATGCGGGACGCGTAGCGCACGATGAGAACTTCGTACGTGGCGTCGGCGGGTGAGTAGCTCACGATCACCCCGTATGATTGTCGGACAATTAATGGCGAGAGCACGGTAGCGCAGCTCGGGAATCCTGACAACGAGCGGCAGTGACGGATCGCACCACCGAAACCGGAGCACATCGCACCTGTCACCTCATGGTTCACAGGCTCGAACGCGAATCCCCGCCTTGACCTTGCCGTCGTATCGTATGACAATCATACGGCTTGCCGAGCTGCTCCACTTCCGGTTTTCGGGCTTCCGGCACGGCAACGACCAGACAAGGAGAACCGAGCAATGACGTATCTCGTCGGCTCCCACCACGTGACGCTGTCCGTGGGTGGCGCGCAGGAGGACGTGGACTTCCACACCCGGGTCCTGGGCATGCGCTTCATCAAGAAGACCGTGCTGTACGACGGCTCCGCGCCGATCTACCACTTCTACTACTCCAACGCGAACGGCGACCCGTCCTCGGTCGTGACCACGTTCCCGTGGGCGCAGGCCGGTGTGTACGGCAAGAGGGGCACCAACCAGGCGCGCGAGGTCCTCCTCTCCGTGCCGGCCGGCTCGCTCGACTACTGGGTGAAGCGACTGGGTGCGCACGACATCGCGGCCAAGCGCTTCGAGGCACTGGGCACCGGCCGGGTCTCCTTCGAGCACCCGTCCGGCATCGAGTACGTCCTCGTCGGCAACGAGGACGACCCGCGCGAGGGCTTCTCCGGCAACGGCGTGCCCACCGAGGCCGCGGTCCACGGCATCCACGGTGTCGGCATCCACGTGTACGACCAGGACCGCATGGTCGACTTCGGCAACGAGGCGTTCTTCTCCCAGGGCAAGGTCTCGGAGGAGGGCGACCTCGCCTCCTTCCAGGTCGGCACGCAGGAGTACGGCAACTTCATCGAGCTGCGCGGCAACCGGAGCGACGACCAGGGCACCTGGCACTTCGGCGCCGGCACGTACCACCACTTCGCCTGGAACCTCGACACGCTGGAGAACCAGTCCGCGGTGAAGTTCGGCATCGAGGGCGCCGGTTACACCGACGTCTCCGAGCTGAAGAACCGCACCTACTTCAAGTCGCACTACGTGCGGACTCCGGGCGGCGCCCTGTTCGAGCTCGCGGTCACCGACGACGAGGGCGGCTGGGACTGCGACGAGTCCCCCGAGGAGCTCGGCAAGAACTTCATGCTGCCGCCGCAGTTCGAGAGCGAGCGGGAGGACATCCTGTCCCGTCTGGAGCCGGTCACCACCGACTGAGGCTCCCCGCAACCGCCGGGGCCCGTGCGCGCCCACCGCGTCCGGGCCCTGCCACCCCACCTTCCGTCGCCTCCCGCCAGGAACGAACAGTGAGCCTCACCTTCAAGCACGTCACCCTCGGCCAGCGCGTGCTCTTCGGGCACGGCCGCGCCGCACAGAACCTCAGCACCGAGGTGGAACGGCTGGGCGCCCGCCGCGTCATGGTGATCGCCGCGCCGCCGGAGGCCCCGATCGCCGACCGCGTCACCGCGGACCTTCCGGTGGTGCTCCGGCACGACGACGTACGCCCGCACGTACCTGTGGAGCGGGCCGAGGCCGCCCGGGCCGCGGCCGCCGAGTGCGGCGCCGACCTCCTCGTCTGCGTGGGCGGCGGGTCCACGACCGGGCTGGCCAAGGCGGTCGCGCTCACCACGCGACTGCCGATCGTCGCCGTCCCCACGACGTACGCCGGGTCCGAGGCCACCAACGTCTGGGGACTCACCGAGGCCTCCCGCAAAACCACCGGCGTCGACGACGCCGTCCTCCCGGTCACCGTGGTGTACGACTCGGAACTCACCCTCTCACTACCCGTCGACCTCTCGGTGGCCTCGGGTCTCAACGCCGTCGCCCACTGCGTCGACTCCATGTGGGCCCCGCGCACCGACCCCGTCAACCAGGCCTTCGCGATGGAGGGCCTGCGCGCCGTCGCCGACGGCCTGCGGCGCGTGGTTCGCGAGCCGGAGGACGTCGAGGGGCGGGACGCCACGCTGTACGGCTGCTATCTGTCCGGCGTCGCCTTCGCCTCCGCGGGTTCGGGACTCCACCACAAGATCTGCCACGTGCTGGGCGGCGCGTACGACCTCCCCCACGCACAGACCCACGCCACCGTGCTCCCCTACGTCCTGGGACTCAACGCACCAGGCGCGCCGGGCGCGGCACACCGGATCGCCGCAGCCCTGGGCAGTGCCGCGCCGGTGGCCGGCCTGAACGCGCTGCGCGAGGAGCTCGACGCCCCTCGGGCGCTGGCCGACCACGGCATGCGGCGCGAGGACATCCCCGAGGCGGCCCGGCTGATCCTGCCGTACGTACCGGCGGACAACCCCGTACCCGTTGGTGTCGAGGAGCTCACCGACCTGCTCACCCGCGCGTGGTCCGGCGAACCCGCACACGACGGTGCCCCGGCCTGACCCGGGTCCGGAAACCGGTGCCGGCGCGCATCGACACGACAACCGGAAGGCGGCCTGACATGGGCGGCACAGCTTTCACGACCACCACGACCACATCCCGGAACCCTCATCTGGCGGCCCCGCCGGTGCTGCACGGGGCCCCGCTGGACCAGGCGGGGCTGGTCGTCTACGCGGTGCACGGACGGACCCAGGGGCCGGGCTTCATGATCGAGCAGGCCGACCGGGTCAACCTCCCCGGCGTGGCGTGGGTGTGCCCGCGGGCCGACGCCGACACCTGGTACCCGCAGAGCTTTCTGGTGCCGCTGAAAGAGAACCAACCTCGACTGGACCACGCCCTCGACATGGTGCGGACCCACCTGGCCGATCTCGCGCGGATGGGCTGGGCGTCACAGGACGTGGTGCTGTTCGGCTTCTCCCAGGGGGCCTGCCTGCTCACAGAGCACCTGCTGCGTGAGCAGCCGTCGCACGCGAGCGCGTTTCTCCACACCGGCGGCTACCTCGGACCGGATGCCCGGCCCTGGACCGCGGCATCCGACAGCGGCCTGCCCGGCACCGAGATCGTGCTGCTCTGCGCGGAGGAGGACGAGTTCGTCCCGCTGTCCCGGGCGCAGGAGTCCGCCGGAGCCCTGGCCTCCCTCGGCGGGAAGGTCGAGTTCACTACGTACGACGACCCGCTGCACCACCTCAACGAGGACTCGATCGTGCGCCTGCGCCGCATGCTCCGCACTCGCCTGCTGGAACGGGTCGAGATCGTCACGGGGGCCGAACAGCCGGACGAGCGGCACAGCGGCGACTGACCCGCCCAATGTCAGGTCAAGCCATGCCGAAGACGGAAAAGGGGAACCCGTGCCCCAAAATCGGGCGTCAACCCATTGTTTGTATGACGATCCGGCCGTAGCCTCGCCCCGTGGAGCACGAAGACCCGCGGGCGAGGAAGCCCTATTCACGTCTGCAGTCGGCTGTGATGATGTCTGACCTGCGGCAACGTGTGCTGGAGACGGTGCGCGAGGACATCTGCACGTCCAGGCTCGCGCCGGGAGAGCGGCTCGACGAGCACCAGGTCTCGGCCCGGACGGGCGTCTCCCGCGGCGTGGTGCACCAGGCCGTCCGGGAACTCTCCGAACAGGGCTGGCTGACCACCACGGACGGCGGATGCGTGGTGCGCGTTCCCTCTCCGGAGGAAGCCGCCGAAATCGACGAGGTCAGGCGCGCACTGGAGGAGGTCATAGTGCGCTGCTTCGTCGCCCGGGCCTCGGACTCCCAGCTGCAGGCTCTGCACCGCAGGTTGATCGAGTTCGAGGAACTCGCCGAGCTCCCACCCGACCCCGCGGCCCTGCTGTGGGCGAAGGACAACTTCTTCTCCCTGCTGCTGCGCGCCGCCGGTCTCATGACCACGCTGGAGGCCCTGGTCAAGCTGCGGGCCAGGATCGTCGTGCTGCTGTGCGTCTCACTGTGCATGCCGGGCCGCGCGCGCGCTGTGGCCGCCGAGCTGCACGAGCTGTACGACGCTCTGGCGGACCGGGACGCCGAACGTGCCGTCCGAGCGTGTTCCACCCATCTGGAGCGCTCCTACCATGCGGGCTTCGAGGCGCTGAACGCCATGGGGGTGCCCCTGCCCGACGAAAGGCGGCCATGAACGGGGCCCGCAGGCCGACGGTGCCCCCGCCGCCGCGGTCTCCTCGCGCACCCCACGGCCGGTGATCAAGGGGCGGTGTCCGGGCGACGCCCCCGGGCCCCCGTACGAACGCCGGGATGTGGCGGCCATGGGACTCAGCCGTTCTGTTCGGCTGACTGCTGACTGCTTTTACGACCCTCAGTGGCCTGCTCGATTCGAGGAACCCCCGTCGTCATGCGGGCGGCGCCACCTCCGGCTTCACGAGGACGTGATGTACGGCGGTGGCGCGGGGTGGGACGAGTCCTCAGGTGTTACACGGTTCGGGCGGGCGCGCCGTCTCCGCGACGAGGATTCGGCGGCGACCGCTGGGGCTTGTCCGCTGCCGCCAGACATGCGGCCAGTCGGCGAATACGCCTGCCTCATTGTCCGGACCCCCTTTAAAACGTATTGTATGACGAGCACACAATCCTTGTGATGTGGGCTGTCGGTGCACGGGCGCCCGGCCCCCTGGCGTCACCGGTCGCCTCTGTCAGCCGCCCCGCAGGGAGCGTCCAGTGCCTGATGAACTGTCTTTTGCCGCCTCTGTCCAGCGGAGTCACCCATGACGAAGAGATTGGCCCGCAGCACTTGGATCGCCGGTGCGACGACGATGGCGTTCCTTCTGGCCGCGTGCGGGATCGGGAGCGCGAACGCGTCCCGTGCCGAGCGGCCGGCCGTCCTGACGACGTTCACCGTCCTGGCGGACATCGCCGCCAACGTCGCGGGAGACCACCTCCGGGTGGAGTCCATCACCAAGGCCGGCGCGGAGATCCACGGGTACGAACCCACACCGGACGACGTCAAGAAGGCGGCCAAAGCTGATCTGATCATCGACAACGGCCTGCACCTGGAAGCCTGGTTCAAGCAGTTCGTGGCCGACCTCGACGTGCCGCACGCGGTGGTCAGCGAAGGAGTCAGGCCCATCGACATCGCCGAGGACGCCTACCGCGGACGGGCCAACCCGCACGCGTGGATGTCACCACTGAACGTGCAGATCTACGTGGACAACATGGTGAAGGCATTCAGCGGCCTCGACCCGGACAACGCGGCCGCGTTCAAGGCCAACGGCGAGCGCTACAAGCGACAACTGCAACTGGTTCATGACGACCTGGTAGGAGCGCTGAGCCGCCTGCCGGACAATGAACGAGCACTGGTCACCTGCGAGGGCGCCTTCTCCTACCTGGCACGCGACGCGGACCTGACCGAACGCTACATCTGGGCCGTCAACGCCGAGCAGCAGGCCACTCCCCAGCAGATCACCCGCACGATCGACTTCGTCGAACGGAACAAGGTCCCCGCGGTGTTCTGCGAGTCCACCGTGTCCGACGCTCCGATGCGCCAGGTCGTCTCGGCGACCGGCACGCGGTTCGGCGGTGTGCTCTACGTCGACTCGCTGTCCGGACCGGACGGCCCCGTGCCCACCTACCTCGACCTGATCCGCCACGACGCGGACACCATCGTCACCGCGATGACCGGGAGCGCACGATGACCGCGCCGGCGATCCACGTCGAAGACGCGACGGTCCGCTACGGCGACGTCGTCGCCCTCGACCGCGTCAGTCTGTCGCTGGCCGCCGGACGGGTCTGCGGACTCGTGGGGATGAACGGCTCGGGCAAGTCGACGCTGTTCAAGACCATCATGGGTTCCCTCAAACCGGACAGCGGCACCGTTCGCGTCAACGCCGGACCGCCCGCACGGGCACGCAGGTCCGGGGCGATCGGCTACGTGCCCCAGAGCGAGGACGTGGACTGGGCGTTCCCGTTGTCGGTACGGGACGTCGTGATGACCGGCCGCTACGGGCGGATGGGCTTCACCCGCCGCCCGCGTCGCGCCGACCACGGGGCGGTGGACCACGCCCTGGAGCGAGTTCAGCTCACCGAGCTGGCCGACCGCCAGATCGGACGGCTCTCCGGCGGCCAGCGCAAGCGCGCCTTCGTCGCCCGCGGAATCGCCCAGGGGGCCGGCATCCTGCTGCTGGACGAGCCCTTCGCCGGTGTCGACAAGAGCTCGGAGGCCACCATCACGCGTCTGCTGCGCGAACTGGCCCGCGAAGGGGCCGCCGTCCTGGTGTCCACCCACGACCTGCACGCTCTGCCCGGTCTCGCCGACGAGGCCGTTCTGCTCCTGCGCACGGTCCTCGTCCACGGCTCACCGGACGAGGTCCTCCGGCCCGACAACCTCGCACGTGCCTTCGGTCTGGACGTGCTTCGGCAAGAGGAGACGGTGTGACCCTCTACGAGTTCCTCGTGGAACCCCTCACGTACAGCTTCATGGTCCGGGCCTTGGCGGCGACACTCGTCGCGGCCGTGGTCTGCGCGGTGCTGTCCTGCTGGCTGGTGCTCATCGGCTGGTCGCTCATGGGCGACGCCGTCTCCCACGCCGTGCTGCCCGGCGTGGTGCTGGCCTACATCCTCGGTGTGCCGTTCGCACTGGGCGCCGTCGTCTTCGGCGTGGTGGCTGTCGCGCTCATCGGTGTGGTCCGGGACACCAGCAGGGTCAAGGAGGACGCGGCGATCGGCATCGTCTTCACCACCCTGTTCGCGCTCGGCCTCGTGCTGATCTCGGTCACCCCCAGCCAGACAGACCTCAACCACATCATTTTCGGCAGCCTGCTCGGCGTCGACACGACCGACCTGATCCAGATCGCCGCCCTCGGCGCGGTCACCCTCGCTCTACTGATCCTCAAGCGCCGCGACTTCACCCTCTACGCCTTCGACCCGACCCACGCGCAGGCCATCGGGCTGTCCCCCCGGCTGCTCGGCGCGGCCCTGCTCGGACTGCTCGCCCTCACCTGCGTCGTGGCTCTCCAGGTCGCCGGTGTCATCCTGGTCGTGGCCATGCTGGTCATCCCCGGCGCGACCGCCTACCTGCTGACCGACCGGTTCCAGCGCATGCTGCTGATCGCGCCGTCCGTCTCCGCCGCCGCCTCCGTCGTCGGTCTGTATCTGAGTTACCACCTGGACACGGCCTCCGGCGGAATGATCGTCCTGGTCCAGGGCACCGTGTTCTCACTCGTATACCTCTTCGCCCCGCGCCACGGCCTCATCGGCAACCGGATCAGCAAGCGCCGACATCAGCGGGCCACCACTTGAGAGCCCCTGATGCCCGCCGACTGACGGATGCCGGGCCTTCCATACCGTGATCACGGGTTCGACGAGCCCCCTGCTCGCCGGTCAGGCCGCTCGGGAACACCTTGCGCATACTCATGCCACAACCCGGCAAACCCGAACGTCTGACCGGCGGCGATGCCCACTCTTACATCATGCCGAGCACGGGGTGGGTGACGTAGGGGTTCTCCAGCTCTTGAATCTCGTCGTCCGAGAGCTCCACGTCCAGGGCTGCCACCGCGTCCTCAACGTGCTGGACGGCCGTCGTGCCGACGATGGGGGCGGTGATGTACGGCT
Organism: Streptomyces sp. NPDC001027; assembly: GCF_040299045.1. Taxonomy (NCBI): domain Bacteria; kingdom Bacillati; phylum Actinomycetota; class Actinomycetes; order Kitasatosporales; family Streptomycetaceae; genus Streptomyces; species Streptomyces sp. NPDC001027. The sequence continues at coordinate 1,211 of NZ_JBEPBI010000178.1, read as the reverse complement.
TGCTCAGCATCCAGGCCAGCGACATCTGAGCCATCGGGATGCCGCGCTCCTTCGCGAGGCGTTCAAGGTTGTCGATCACGACCTTGTCCAGGTCGTTGGTGCTATCCCACACCCACTTCGAAACCTCATCGATCTCGACGCGCGGCGTCACAGTCCCCCACGAGTGCGCCAGCCGACCGCCGGCCAGCGGGCTCGACGGAGTGAGTGCCACCTTTCGATCCCCGCAGAGAGGAATCCGCTCCCGTCACCAGGGCCTCCGGCAAGAGCGTGTCCGTCGCGGCCCGCAGGGTGAAGAACCAGAGGCTGGCCGGCGTCGGCTACATGTGGGCCTTCTCCGCGATGGCCCACTCAGAGGGAGCCCGGGCCCACTACGACCGTCGACGTAAGGCTGGAGACCGACACACCGCCGCCCAGAGAAATCTGTTCAACCGGATGATCGGCTGCCTTCACCACTGCCTTTTCCATCGCGTCCCGTTCAACGAGACCGTGGCCTTCCCAACTTCTCAAGAACCCCACCTCACCCTGGCCGCTTGACTCCTTCTTCGCATCGGATGTCTTCTTGCGGGCGTCCGTTCCCTGGCTGGTCAGGGGCACGTTGGTGGAGGTCTTCACGCTCTGGGTGTCGATGACGGACCCTGTGGGTTCGGGCTTGCGTCCTTCCTTCACGCGGGCGAGCCCGGTGAGGTCGTAGTTGAGCTGGGCGAGGATTCCCTCGTCGCGCCAGGAGGCGTAGTAGGCGTAGACGGTGCCGTAGTTCGGGAAGTCGTGTGGGAGGTATTTCCAGGGGATTCCCGTGCGGTTGATGCAGAGCAGTGCGTTGAATACGTCGCGCAGGTCGACCTTGGCCGGCTGCCCGGTGGGTCCGCGGGTCGAGCCGGACTTTTCTCCAGGCCGTCAACGTCGGCTCGATCAGGGCCCATCGGGCGTCGGAAAGGTCGCTGGGATACGGCTTCCGCTGGCTCACGTCCCAGAGGGATCACGGGCGCGACGGAAGATCAGGTTCCGCTGGTCATCGGGCGGTTCTGTGTCATCTCTACGTCAGACGCACTTTGATAGGACGTTTGCGTCACTTATGTGACGCTTCATGTAGGTTCGCTCCTGCCGGAATTCGCGGCGTACAGGCGAAACAGGTAGTTTGCGTCCGCAGTCACGTCGAGGCTGATCTCGCATTTCGCCATGGTTCGGGCCGATAGCTCCTGTCCGGTTCGAAT
>NZ_JBEPBI010000177.1:0-16034 GCF_040299045.1 Streptomyces sp. NPDC001027 | reverse complement strand
CGACCCGCTACGACAAGACCGCCGAGTCCTACCAGGCAGCCGTCACCCTCGCCTCGCTCCTGATGTGGGCGTGACATTTGAAGACAGCTCCTAGGAGCGGGCAGGAGCGGGCAGGGCAGGGGGTGCCGGATGGGCCGTGAACAGGCGTCGTGGACCCGGGCGCGGCTGGGCCGTCACGGACCGCCCCTCGATCTGCTCACCGCCCGCTTCGAGCAGCATGTCTACGCCCCGCACGCGCACGAGGAGTTCACGGTCGGCGTCTGCGTGGACGGCTCGGAGATCATCGACTACCGCGGCGGCCGCATCCGCACCGGTCCCGGCTCCATCGTCGTCCTCGCACCGGACGAGACCCACACCGGCGGCCCTGGCGACGACGACGCCGCCGGCTACGCCTACCGCGCGCTGTACGCCGGGCCCGCCCTCCTCTCCGAGGGCACCCTCGGCGGTGTGCCGCACTTCCGCGAGCCTCTCCTCGACGACCCCGAACTGGCCGCCGCCCTGCGCCGGGCGCACACGGAACTGTCCGCCTGCCCCGACCCGCTGGAGGCCGAGTCGCGCCTTCCATGGCTGCTGACGGCCCTGGCTCGACGCCACTCGACGGCCCGCCCGGTGTGCGACACGATCCCCGGCGCCGAGCACATCGCCGGCGCTGTCCGCACCCGCCTCGCCGACGAACTCCTCGCCCCGCCCTCGCTCGCCGAACTCGCCGCCGACCTGGGCCTGTCCCGCTACCAACTCCTGCGCGCCTTCCGGACGACGACCGGCATGCCGCCCTACGCCTGGCTCGCCCAGCACCGGGTCGCCCGGGCGCGAGCCCTGCTGGAATCGGGCCTGCGCCCGGCCGAGGTCGCCGCCCTGGTCGGCTTCGCCGACCAGGCCCACCTCACCCGCTGGTTCCGTCGCGTCCTCGGGGTCACGCCGGCGGCGTATCGCAACAGCGTTCAAGACGCGCGGTGACGCGACCGCAGACACTGCGGGCATGACTGCACGCGGCTGGTTCCTGTTCTCCCTGATGGGAGTCATCTGGGGCATCCCCTACCTGTTGATCAAGATCGCGGTGGAGGACCTCTCCCCGTCCATGGTGGTGTTCGTGCGCTGCGCGCTCGGCGCCCTCCTCCTGCTGCCCTTCGCGCTGCGCCAGGGCGGCCTGATCCGCACCGTGCGGGCGCACTGGGCGCCCATGCTGGCCTTCGCGTGCATCGAGATCATCGTTCCGTGGTTCACCCTGACGGACGCCGAGCGGCACCTGTCGAGCTCCACCGCCGGCCTGCTGATCGCGGGCGTCCCGATCGTCGGCGTGCTGGCCGCGCGCTTCCTCGGCGACGCGGAGGTGCTGGGCGTACGCCGTGTCGTGGGCCTCGCCCTGGGCCTGGCCGGCGTCGGGGTCCTCACGGTCCCGCACCTGACGGGAGGCGATGCCCGCTCGCTCGGCGAGGTCCTGCTGACGGTGCTGGGCTACGCCACGGCCCCCCTGATCGCGGCACGCCGCCTGAAGGACGTCCCCACCCTCCAGCTCATCGTCCCCTGCCTGACGCTGGCCGCACTGGTCTACGCCCCGGCCGCGGCGGCCACCCGGCCGACCGAACTCCCCGCCCCTTCGGTGCTGGCGGCGCTCGCGGGCCTCGGCGTCCTCTGCACGGCGGTGGCCTTCGTCGGCTTCCTGGAACTGATCCGGGAGATAGGTCCCACCCGCTCGACGGTCATCACCTACGTGAACCCGGCGGTCGCGGTGGCGGCAGGCGCCCTGTTCCTGGACGAGTCCCTGACGGCCGGCGTCCTCGCGGCCTTCGCGCTGATCCTGACGGGCTCCGTCCTGGCGACGGCGGCGAGCCCGAAGCGCGACGCGGCCCCGGGCCCGAGGCAAGGGGTGGCCTCTGGCGAGGTGCACGACGCGGCCTCGGGACCGAAGCGCAGGCTCGGCCCGGTACCATGGTCGACACGGCAGACGAGCCGGGCGGGCGGCCGCGTGGAGTCCCTCACGGGACTTCCCGAGGAACGTCCGGGCTCCACAGGGCAGGGTGATGGCTAACGGCCACCCGGGGTGACCCGCGGGACAGTGCCACAGAAAACAGACCGCCGGGGACCTTGGTCCCCGGTAAGGGTGAAACGGTGGTGTAAGAGACCACCAGTGCCCAGGGCGACCTGGGCAGCTAGGTAAACCCCACCCGGAGCAAGGTCAAAAGGAGCGCCGTGAAAAGCGCTCTGCGCGGACGTTCGAGGGCTGCCCGCCCGAGTCCGCGGGTAGACCGCACGAGGCCGGCGGCAACGCCGGCCCTAGATGGATGGCCGTCACCGAGGCCCTCGCGAGAGACCTCGGCACAGAACCCGGCGTACAGCCCGACTCGTCTGTCGCTCCGTATTTCCGCAGGTCAGAGGCCGTGTTTACTAGCTGAACAAACCCTCGGGGTCGAATCCGGGGCGAATCTGAGACTTGGGTATCGTCGTTTCCGTCCCCCGCCCGTGCGGCACATCTGGACATTTTGGTCGTTGAACATGATCCAGTGTCGCCCTGGAGGGGACATCTCGGATGCTGATGCATTCGTAAGTACATGTACGAGGTGTCTCCTCCGCCCCCGCTCGGGCGGAACTTGCGCACCGACTGCGCGCCCTGCAGTGCGGCGGCCTGTCGAAACATCCCTCAACTGCAGCGGAATCCGGAAATGGTCGCTGGCGCGAGCATCTCGCTGAATGCTCCTGCCGGGAAATACCACTGGTTCTGGCGACGGCGGTCATCTGATGCACGGGCGCGACTCCCGGAGCTACGGAAATCGCGGTCCCGACGCCCCCGCTCCGCCGCACTCCCCTGATCGAGGTGGCCCGCGAGGTCGCCGGCGCCGCGGAGAAGGAACAGGAGCGCGAACTCGCCGGCCTGTGGTGAGCGTTCGACTGCCAGCCCCTCCTCACACGGCCCCGCCGGCTGCCCCTACGACATCGACGAACTCGCCGAGATGCCCGCCGTGCGGGACCTGCGCGCCGTCGTCCGCCGCACCGACGCCCTGTCCGTCGTGCGGCAGTCTCCCTACGCATGCCCCGTGGAGTTCGCCGACGCCCCGGACCTCGAAGCGTGGTGGTGGCAGCTGTAGGTCCGGCAACAGGGCGTCGTATGGGCTCAGCCGACCCCGCCGATCACCGCCTTTCCCTCGGCTGCGGCGGCCGCGAAGAACGGTCCCAGGTCCTCCAGCCCATGGTCCTCGCTCTCCCCGGTCCAGTCGGCCGCCGTGGTACCGGTGGTGGCCCAGCCCTCGGCCACCAGGCCCTCGGCGACCTGACGGACTTCGTCGGGGGTGAGGACGAAGGCGGGTCCGTAGCCGGACTCGTACTCCTTCTCCTCGACGGCGGCGCAGCCGTGGCCGGTCGATCTGGCGAGCCATGGGTAGGCCTTCGTCCAGTCCGCGGTGCCCTCCTCGGCTTCGGCGCGGCCTTCGGCGATGGTGCTGAGGATGCGGTGGTCGCATCCGTAGGAGTCCGCCCCTGTGCGGAACGCGGAGAGTACGGACCCCTCCCGCACTGCCATGAGCAGTGCCGGTTCGATCTTGGTGAGCTTCAGCCACATGGACATGGGGTCAGGCTTCCCTTCGGCATGTTCATCTCCCGCCGTCACGGATCAGGAGCAAGTCGCGGCCTTGGGCGAGGGCCGCGTCGACCCACGCCGGGAACGACTCGTCGAGCAAGGGCACCACTTCCTCCACATCGTCGTCGCCGCCCGGCAGGAGGTCGTAGTCGTCATGGATACGGTCGGTGTCGAAGGCGGTGAGTTCGTCGCGGATTCGCTGGAGGTCCTGGAGGGGCGCGAGCATGAGGAAGGGCCAGGGCCAGGGCCATGGCTCGGGTGCCTGTGTGCCGTCGGTCCAGGGGAAGGTCCAGCAGCGTCCCCAGAGTTGGGCGAGAGTGGTCAACCCCCAGGAACGGAACGCTCCTTCCAGGTCCTGCCAACCCCTTCCCGGCAGGACCACAGCCGCCCGCGGACCTTCCTCTTGACATGCAGGGAGAACGTGTCCGCGTCGTCATGGTTCCAGCGGCTCACGGCACCGACATGCTGACTCAGGTACTCGAACGACAGCGTCTCCCGGTCCATCAGCAGGCCAGGGATACCTTCGACCGAGCCGTGCAGCAGATAGAGACACATCAGGTCCACCGGATGCGTGTCGTGTGCCAGCCGCGTAAAGAATCCGCCGGAAAAACTGTCCCGCAAAGGTGGCTCCAGCCGTCCCGCCCTCTGCCGTGTCGTGGGCTCAGGGCAAATCTACGGCCCTCTTGGGCCAGCACAACAGTCGAATGGATCAGTAGGGTCGAGCCGCGACGGATGTCGCGCCAGGACTGGAGAGGGTGCCATGTTGTTCGGGTCGCGGGCCGGATTCGGTTTGGAGTTCCACGTCGAACGGGATCCGTCTCTGTTGTGCGTCGACGTCTTCGTCGGCGGGCTCCATGTGAACGCGTGGGACAACGCTTTCTACGGGCCACTGCTGGTCAAGAAGCTCAAGGACGAGCTCGATCGCTCTCGCGCGCCGACCGCGCGGCCGGTGAGTTTCGGCTCGCCGTTCGAGGCGTTTCGCCTTGCCGAGGATTGGATGCTCGACGACGCCGGTACAGGAACGGCATCCGAGGCCGGGGCGGAGCTCGCGAGGTGCCGGTTCCTGGACTGGGGCGAGTGCACCGATCGGGTGCTGGCGTTCGCCTTCCCCGACGGGGACACAATCCACCTCGCCTGTCGGGTACACGGTGACGAGGGTCCGTGGGCGTCAACGGTGGTTTCGGTGAGCCGGACGTTGTTCGTCGAGACGCTGGAGCGCGGTCTCGTCATCGCCGAACGCGAGTTGTCTGCCCGTCTTGCCGTCCTGAAGGCCCGCAGGCACTCTTGTGACGGCGGGGACATGCCCAGCGCGCGTCCTCTCTGACGGCTTGTAGGTGGGCGTTGCTGCCGTAGGCGGCGTCGGCCATCCGACTGGCGGCGTCATGTCCCAGCGGGCCAGAGTGTCGAGCATGTCCAGAGCAAGGCGCCACTTCTCGCGGTACGTGACCTCGGGCGGGACGCGGGCGACGGCCCGCCGGCGGGCGTCCGACGCTCACTCCTCGGTCAGGAGTAGCCGCCATTGCAGGGGACACGAGGTGGTGTCGGTCGCGGCGTGGACGCCGACCGCGGCCTGACAGTTCGCCCTTTGCCCGACGATCTGCATTCTTGCGGGACGACGGCGACCGGCAGCTGTCCGCCCTTGGGCACCGACACGTCCTCGATCGCCCAGGCCGTCGGGTGGGTGAGGGGCGGCACCCGCTCACAGATCCGCCACTGTGCAGGCACTGGATCCAGTTCGACTGGTTCACGAACTGCTGCGGGTTCTGCTCGTTGCCGTCCGGTAGTCGCGAGGCGATGGCCTGGATCGATTTGCGGCGTCCGTCCAGCACGAGCCCCACAGCTGGCGGCTTCCGGTCTGGGTACTTGTGCTTCCCACCGCGCTCGGCCCACCGCCGCCCGCGGTGCGGCTGGATATCGAGGGGGCAAGAATGCGGAATGGTTCGGGTTCCAACCAGGCCGCCGAGACCTGTCCGCGGTGGAGGGGCCCGCTGCGGGTACCGCTCAGGCCAGTTCCTCCGACACGACGTCGGTGGCCCGGCCCCGAGCGTTCGTGGCGGTTATCGAAACAGCGTCGAAGGCGGCATGCCGGGCGACCTCCAACGGAATACGACGACCGTCGACGAGCGTGACGAAGTCGTGATCGTCGGCGTCCGCGAAGGACTGACGTTCGTCCTCCCAGTCGATGTTGTAGCCGGCCCAGACGACCAGCTCGAAGGTGTCCTCGCCATCAGCATCGACATATACCTGGTCGGCGCGGCGGGTGCGCAGTCCGTCCTCGTCCCAGCTCTCGCAGAACATCGCGTCATAGCCATGCACCGCGCCATCGAACAGCAGAATCTGCTGCCCCGACTCGGTGACCGCATACAGCAGCGCGGGCAAGTCGCCACCGACGATCAGCCCTTCGAACAGCTCCCCGTAGTAGCGCAGCTGGAATCGAGTCCGGCCGTCCTTGGATCGCAGCCGTGCCGCCCAGCCGGCCTCCAGCAGCCCTGCCCAGAAATTCCCGGTCACGTTACCGGGACGGTCAGCCGACTCGGTCAGGCCGATCAGGTGAGGCGGCCCAGGGCGCATGGCCGTTCCGGACACGGATATGTCATTCGTCATGTGCTCAATCATCGAGTATCCGACCCAGACAGGCCAATGGCCCCAGGGTCCCTACGCATGCCTTCGATCCCGTCCGCGGTACCTGACCCGGGGAAATTCTCGCCTGCCACACAGATGTCGAATACAGGTCGTGACAGCTGCCCGAAATGGTTACTCTACTGGCGGGCTGGCCGGATCTCGCTGAGGTCCCGGCCAGCTGCGGTCTGGGCCGAGCGCTGCGCTCGGCCCAGAGGGAGATCGTCCACTTCCACTCCGACCGGCACGCTGACCTGCATCTCACCGCCGGCGTCATAGGGCGTCTCGAAACCGACCTCGTCAGTTCGCCTGCGATCCGGCTTGTGCCGGGTTCGCAATGGGTGACGATTGGCCTGCGCACCAACACGGACATTCACCTGCTCATGACCTTGGTGAGTCTCGCCCTCAAGACGCATCAGACGTGTCCTGTTCCAGGCGACACGCCATCGGTGGCGTGCAATGATCGTTTCGCGCCTCCCTTGCGCGCGAGGCCCCCAGGGGGCAGTTGAGGGCCGCTCCCTTCAGGCAGGTTGAGGTATGACGGTCGATACACGCGAAGCGGACGCCATCAGGCAGTCACGGAGCGCCTCAAGGGCCCACTCTGCGAGGCACACCGTTGAGGAGATCGAGGCCGCGGTAGCCACAGCGCACGCATCCTTCAGTGATCGGCGCATCCGCGACTTCGTCCCCGTGCTGGTCGAACGCAAGGCGCGGGCCGCATTGGACGCGCCCTCAGGCTGAGGAACTCGTCCTCGTCCGCTTCCTAGGGCGCAGCACGCCCGGCGAGGGCCGCGTACCAGCTGGCGGCGGCCGCCAGCATCGCGACCGCGGCGATCCTCGTGATCAGGCGCAGGTGGGCGTACCTCAACAAGGGTGCGGCCGCCGAGGATTCCCGACCTGGACCTGAGTCGCCGGCCACTCCAGTCATGGGCGGCCGACCCCGGTTCCTCCCCAGGGCCGGGTCCCTGGTCGGCCGTCAGAGGACGGCGATGAATCCGCCGAAGGGGGCGGTGTCGACTGTGATCCGGGGGCCGTGCGCGGTCGTCAGGCGCAGGGCCGGGTCGGTGGTGGAGGTGTCGGCGAACAGCTGGAGCGTGGTCGGGGAGTGGATGTCCAGGTCGCGGAGGTCGAAGGTCAGCTGCTGGGCCTGGCCGGTGGGCGGGGTGTAGTCGGGGGCGGAGGTGTCGAGGCCGACGGGCATGGTGAGTGTCTTGCCGTTGACGCCGGCGATGTACCAGGTGCTGCCCTTGCGGCGGGCGACGACGACGTGGCTGGCGGGGTCGGCAGCGAGGAAGCGGGTCTCGTCCCAGGCGAGGGGGACGGTGCCGAGCAGTTCGCGTACTTCGGGGGACTGGCCGAGGTATGCCTCGGGGCTGTCGGCGAAGCCGTTGAAGCCGGACTGGTAGACCACGGTGAGGGCCAGCTCGTGGGCGTGGGTGGTGTGGCGCGGGCTCTGTGGCAGGGCGTAGGGGGACAGCAGGGTGGTGCCGTAGTCGAAGGCGCCGACGATGTTGCGGCTGATGGCCGCGATGGTGGCCTGCTCGGGGATCTGGTCGGCGAGCGCCTTGGTGTTGGAGTAGTGCTCGCTGGCGATGCCCGCCTCGACGCCGAGGAGGTGCGGGTAGGTGCGGTCCCAGCCTCGCGGGATGGTGGTGTTGTGGAGCACGATGTGCAGCTTGTAGCGGCCTGCGTCCTCGATCACCTCGCGCTGCCAGGCGATGAGCTGCTGCTTGTCGGCCTCCCACATGTCGACCTTGACGCCCGCGACGCCGGCATCGCGCAGCTTCTTGAAGTGGGCGCGGCGGGTGACGGCGTCGACCATCAGATCGCGCGGGGTGCCGGTGCCGGTGTTGTTGGCGCCGCCGGAGTTGTGCCAGAGGAAGAGTTTCAGGCCGCGTCGGTCGGCTTCGGCGACGATCCGTTCCAGGGGGACACGGTTCCCGGCCGCGTCGGTCATCTGGTCCCAGCGGGCGTCGACGAGGGCGTAGGGCCAGCCCATCTCCTTGCCCAAGTCGAACCAGTGAATCGTCTGCTCAAGGCTCTTGGGACTGTTGTGGTCCATCATCCAACTGAAGGTCGCGGCGCCGGGGCGGACCCAGGAGGTGTCGTCGAGCGCGCAGGGGACGCCGAGGTCCGTGGCGAGGGTGGTGTTGGCGACCTGCGCGGCGGTACGGGCCACGGCGACGAAGCGCCAGGGCGTCTGCCAGTGGCCGCTGACCTGGGGAGTGCCGGGGCCGAGAGTGCCGAGCGCCTCGTCGTCGTAGGGGAAGGCGATGGTGTACGTCACCTGGCCGGCGGCCGCGCTGAGGGCGGGCTGGGCGAGGTGGCAGGCCGGGTACGTGCCGTCCATGCCGGACTCACTGGCCAGCACCCACCACTCCTGGCCGTCGTGTGCCGCGGTGCGGGCCAGCAGCGGGAAGGAGGCGCCGCGCGGCGAGGCGGTGGCGTCGCCCAGCGCGGGAATCGTGTGGTGGTCGCGGGGGATGTACCACTCCTGGTACTTGGGCTTCTGAACCGTGTAGGGGAGGGTGAACTGGGCTCCGCCGTCGGCCGGGACGTTGAGCGTCAGGCCGGTGGTCTCTCCCACCACGGTGTGCGTGGCGCCGTCACCGCGGTCCGGGAAGCGGTACCGGAACGCGGCCCCCTCGCTGTCGGCACGCAGCAGGATGTCCATCGGCAGGCCCTTTACGTTGCGCACCGACACCACGCGCTCGGTCATTTGCTTGCGCACCCGGGAGACCTTGCCCTGGAGCAGTTCGTACTCGACGTCCACCGGCCTCGGACGGCCGCGGTCGGTCAACGCCAGACGCCCGGCGAAATCCGCGTCGCCCATAGTGAGCCCAAGAGGGCTGGGCGGAACGACCTCAATGCCGCCCACCGCAACGGCGTACGTCGGGGTGCCGGAGTCCAGACGCAGCGTCACCCGTACCTGTCCGCACGGAGAGACCACCACGACCGGGCCGGCGCCGTTCGTTGCGGTGGCTGCCTGCGCGGCCCCTGCGGCCAGCGGAATCGTCAGGGCCGCGGCGGTCGTGGCTGCACCGGCGACGACGGTTCTCCGGGAGATCTGACCGGGATTCTGGTGACTCATGGGGATACGGATCCTTGGTATCGGTTGGACAGAACCCGGCCGACTTTGTTCGCCGGGGGTGAACCGACGAGGTTCCGCATCTGAACGATCATTGAGCAAACCGCTACCAAAACACCGAGACGGCCAGCCAAAGCACTTTCTTCTCGGCGTCCCGGCCCGTCGTCGTGGCGGGGACGCCGACGGAGGTGTGGATGCTCTGCGTGTCCAGGACCACCAGGCTCGGATCGGCTAATCGCTTCCGCTTCTCCCGCAGCTGCCGGCGCAGCAGGTCGTGAACGTCCTGGTCGGTGCCCTCGTCACGCCAGAGATAGGAGTAGTACTTCACCGCTCCCGGTGGAGCCATGTCGTGCGGCAGGAACTCCCACTGACACCCCGTGCGGTTCTGGCAGAGGATCGCGTTCACGATCTCCCGCATCGCGTACTTCCCCTGATGCCCGCTGACCGACGGATGCCGGGCCTTCCACGCCGTGATCACGGGTTCAACGAGCTCCCACGGCTCGTCGGTGAGATCGCTCGGGTACGGCTTACGCATGCTCATGCCACAACCCAAGCGACCCCCGAACTCCCGACCGGCAGCAATGCCCCACTGTCACCCACGAGACCCCCAGCCGTACCAACGGACAGTACTCTCACGAACGCTCCACACCTCACGAATTTGCGCGGCCGCTGAATCGCCCCGGGCTCTATCGTGTCGTTCATGTCCGGTGGTGCGCGTGCTGATACGACTTCCCGACTCCGATTCACCCTGACCGGCCACGAACGCGGCATCTGGTCGCTCGCGACAGCCGTGGTGGACGGCCGGCCCGTCGCCGTCACCGGCAGCAACGACGAGACGGTCCGTATCTGGGACCTCAGAGATGGCCGACCCGTGGGCGGTCCCCTGGTCGGCCACAACGGCCTCATCTGCAACGGCGAAGTATGGTCGCTGGCGACAGCCGTGGTCGACGGTCGTCCCGTCGCCATATCCGGCGGCGGGAGCAATCTCATACAGATGTGGGACCTGACCACGGGCCGACATGCGGGTCAGCCACTGGATCAGAGCATCGGCCGCATGTGCGCGGTGGCGACGACTGTGGTGGACAGGCGCCCCGTGGCCGTCGCTGGTCATGCCGATGGCACGGTACGGGTGTGGGACCTGGCCGGCCGCCGACAGATCGGTGAGCCCCTGACGGGCCACAGAGACTGGGTGGAGGCTGTGGCGACGACCGTGGTGGACGGCCGACCCGTCGCCGTCACCGGCAGCAACGACGGGACGGTACGGGTGTGGGACCTGGCCGACCGGAAACAGATCGGTGAGCCTATGGCAGGCCACACCAACGAGGTACGCGCAGCGGCGACGGCCGTGGTCAGTGGTCGTCCCTGCGCCGTCACCGGCGACTTCGACGGGACGGTACGAGTGTGGGACCTGGCCACACGTCGGCCCGCTGTCGAGCCCCTGGAAGCGTGCCGCGAGGTGGGAGCGGTAACGACAGCGGTGATGGGAAGCCGCCTCATCGCCCTGGTCGGCAGTGGGGACGGGACGGTACGGATGTGGGACCTGGTCACCGGTCGGCCACTCGGCGAACCCCTGGAAGGCCACAAGGGCATGGTCTGGGGCGCGGCGACGACTGCGGTGGACGGCTGGCCCGTCGCTGTCACAGGCGGCAACGACAGGACAGTGCGGGTATGGGACCTGACCGGGCTCGACACGCCCGCCTGCGGACACACCGGCTGAACACACATCGGGTCCAGCGGATCGGATGCGTGTCGGGTGCGTAGACGCACATCAAGCAGACCGTGTCCGGGCGACGTTGGCGGTGTACGGCGCTGACGTGTTTGCCTCGGTGCCGCGCGAGGACCAGCGGGCCAAGTCGACTGCTGTCTACGGGAACTGATGCTGGACGGCAGCCGCGAACCGATCCAGGCCCTGGCCTTGCGGTTGCCGGACGGCGACGAGCAGGACCTGCAGCAGTTCGTGAACCAGTCCACGGGGGTCCGGTGCCGGTGCAGCGGTGGATCCGCACGGGTTTCTTGCGGGCAGTTCGCCCGCGTTCGTACTACCGCCGCCTTACTGTCTCCGACGTCACCGGGCCGACCGACGGATGCGCCGTCGGCACGGGAGGTCCGACTCTGTCGACGCCTGAGCCGCCACCCGGACGGCCGCTTCCAGCCGCGCGACGATCACTCCCAGGACCCACGGCGGAGACCGGTCGGCCGGCTAACCCTGCACCGCGAGCCGAGCCAGGTCGAATCGGTGGGCGGCGAGGTCTTCAGAGCGGATGAGCCAGTAGAGAGCGCCCTCGTCGCCCCAGGTCATCTTCGCGTCGCTGTCGCTGCCGAACTGGGCCAGCAGGACCCAGCGTTCGGCTTCCTGGTCCAGCGGTTGGTCTCCCCACACATGCATGCCCCCGAGTGCCGCGTTCGCGATCTCGTACTCCACAGGGCCCTGGACGGGCACGGCGTGGCCGCCGACCTGGTGGTCGATCCGGGTGCGCAGGTGCCCGAAGGCGCGAACGAAGGGTTTGAGTCCGGCCGGGGTGTCGCGGGGCCGGGGCCAGTGCCGGGTGTCGCCAAGCAGGGCTTGCCTGGCCTGGGGCAGCCACAGGTCCGGGGCACTTTGCTCGGTGTCCGCGCCGAGTTCCACGCGCGGGAACGCCTCCAGAACAGGGGGTGTTTCCACCGGGAAGACGGGGGTGCTCTCCGGGATGTACAGCACCTGGGCCCCGGCCCAGGTCTCGGGGTCGTCGGCGGACACGATGGCGTCTTCGTCCACCTGACCGTCGAAGTGGAAGAAGAGCAGGGTTCCGTCCTTTGGGAACTCCTCAGCAAGTCCGTCTCTGGGCAGTGCGGCACACCGCACCGAAGCGACGAAGGACAAGGGCCCGTATCCGGGCCACTCGGGCCAGCCGACCCCGGCGGGAAGCTCCGGGGCCCCGCCGAGGACGGCCACGGTCCGCTCGGCGGCTTCGGCGTGGCGCAGGCGTACGCATGGGCGCAGCAGCGCTGTCCAGCGCTGAACAAGGTCACCGGGAAGATGTTCTGCGGCGAGCCGCGAGTATCGCTTGTCAGTCATGGCATCCATCATTTCCGGCCCCACCGACACTCACCCTCCGGAACCGGGCCCCCAACTGTTGGATTACGTAGCCGGTTACGTGGTTATTCTGAGCGCCTCAGCAGACAACAGCCACCGCCACCCCAACACCGCCCCAACCGTACCCGCCGGACTCGGGCCCTGCACGCCTACCCGAGCCGGCGCAACAGCAACGCCGGCCACTCCGACGTTCTCGCCGCACGACGTCGAGAACGGGTCCGCGTACGCAGCGAGAAAGGCACCCGCCGGCGAGGGAGCCCCATCGTCGAGCCCATGGCCCGACCGAACCGTCCTGCGCATGCGGCACACCGCACGTTTCCCGGATCACCGCCTTTGCCGGCGGCCGTCGCCTTCGAGGCCTTCGGCGAGTTCGGCGCACAACTGGTTACGGGTGCGCACCAGAATCCGGCCGAGCATGTTCTTGCCGTTCCCGGTCCTGCCCCGACCCCAGTAGTGATCGGTGGTGGTGTCCTCGACGATCTCTTCCTCACCGGTGGACAGCAGGATGTCACGGATATCTGCGTGCGCACGGAATTTGGCCGCCACCGCACGGCGCATCACGTCGTCCTTGACCCGCTCCCAGTCCCTCCGTAGGGGCTTGGACGAGTCACGGCCCAGCTCCGCCGCCCGCAGCGGCGTGCGCGCGCGCCGGATGAGTTCCGCGTGGCGGGTGTCCTTGAACTTCTGCGCCTGGAAGTAGTGTTCCGAGGTCGGCCACCAGACCCCGTCGAGGTCGAAGCCGTGATCGGAGAAGTTTGAGAAGCATCCATAGGGGACTTCATCGGCGCCATAGAAGTAAATCGTCATGAGAACCTCACATGTGTTACGGAAACCCGCGCCGTGTCAGGCATACCCCAACCCCGGCAATGGTTCTTCCGCGCCAGGCGGACAGCCGACCGCCACGACTACCCGCAGCCCACCCAACCGCCCATCAACGGGCGGTGGCCACTTCCGCGCTTCACGCCGGTCCGAGTGGGAGTCCTGAACCCTCACGCAGGGATTCGAGTGCGCCGGGGACCACCGCCCCAATACGCAGTGTCGAGGTGATGTAGGAATAGTGAGCCACTACGCGGCTCGATCGGTCGACAAAGCTCAGCCAGTGACCACCCTTCTGCATCTCGCGAGATCCGATGAAGCCCAGCAGTGGCTCGACAGCCACCAATTGGTCCTCATGCAGCCGGCATGCGGCTTGGTACGGAGCCGCCCAGACTGCCTGCCTGCCGGCGACATTGATCAGGAAGGCCGACAGTCTCCGGGCTTCGCTGTACCACTTCCCGCCCGGCTCGGCCCGTCCGTGGACCCTGGGGTCGGGCCAGCCGGCATCGTCCGGGCGCACACTCCACGCCGCGGGCCCCTGGTTCTCCCCGCAGAAGACCAGTTGTCCGTCCGCAAGGCTCAGGTCCCGGGGAGCGCTCAGCCGGAGCGTGTGCTCGCGACCGTCCATACCCATCAGTTCCGGGTGCCTGCCGGCCACGGTGTAGTAGTCACGCAAGGCGTCCGGCAGGCTGATCCCCAAGCGGTCCTCGGCAGCCGTGATCTCGTCATCAGCGCATCCGTCGTTCGGAGTCCACGCACCGAACATGGCCGACGTGAGGTCCTGGAGCCCCTTCTTGATCACTGCGAGCCCCCATTCGAACGCGCGTCTCCCTCACCGTCGGTTCCAGGGGCGGACGGTGAGGCGCGGTGGGTGTCGAGCGGCCGTTGCCCGTCCGCGCGGGCGGCGTGCCAGTCGGACCCTCGTCCTCCAGGCACAGCGGTCAGCGAGTCGAAGACTTCGTCGGCCTCGCCGACCGCGACAGCCGGATCGCACACGCGGTCGACCAGTTCCGTGGTCGAATCGCCGTCGGTAGCCGTCGCGTGCGGGGGCCGTACCCGGGTGCCTCTGGGCGTACCGCAGTCCAAGTCGGATATGGCGGTGGTGGACGGCCTGCCGATCGCCTGCGCTGTGCCGGCCGGCGCGGGAGTCCCCGCTGCTGGACATGTTCGAGCGGGCGCAAAGATGACTTCACCCGTCACTACCATGTCCCCCTCCGACCAGCCATGACTGTGCAACCAGACATGATCGAAATGCTAGATGCCCCACGAACGCCAGCCCACCCCTCACGGGCCCGCTGCAGCACACTTCCGTGGAGAGTTGCGTAGTTCCACTGACGCTGTGCCCGCTTGCCGCGTCCGCACTCCAACCGGAAGGGGCTCTATGCGACGTCCGCGTCGGGCTCCACCGACATCGTCGCCGCAGCCGGTCACGCCAACGAGCAGCCCGGACAACAGCCACGGGTCCGGTTCGACGTGAGACTTCAAGCCGGATTCGGTCGAGAGGTCGTCAAGAGCGGACCGAGCATGACCTACCGTCAGTGGCGGGTCCGTGCGCAGAACGCGTTGGTGGGGTTGACTCGCAAAGGTCAGAACAGCCGGACAAGATTGTCGACGACGTAGGTCGGCTCGCGCCGGGTGAACAGGTTGGGTGCTGGTGTCCCATGGAGACAGGGACGTGCCGTGCGGGTTGGCGACCACGTTGGGAGCGAAGACGCAGATCGCAGTGCCGGCCGGCTCGGTCGACTCCACTTGCGGCAGCCACTGGTCAGCGTACGAAGCCCCCGAAGAAGTACCTCGGGGACAACCGGAACGAGGTGGCCGTCGTCCTGGGCGTGGATGGCTTCGACTCACATCGGTTCGAGGTCGGCGATCCCGGCCTCGCCCATAAGTGACCGCGCGGATTGGTGAGGCGCCGACGGGCTGCGGATCTGGGGTCGCCGGGCAACTGGCGGCTTCATCGGTGACGTTACGTAAATGGTGCGGTGGGGGCATCGGGTTGGCGGTGGCGTGTCGGTGAGGGCTGCTTGGATGCAGGTATGTCTGATGATCTGCACGTTGACGGGGCCGGGGATGTGCCTTCCGGGGTGGATGGGCGGTTGGCGGATCCAGGGTTCCTGGTGCATGCCGATCCGGGGGAGGTGCTTGGGCTGGTGGATGCGGCGTCGGGGCCTGCTGCGCGGTTGGCGGCGGCGGTGTACCGGGCGTCGGCGCATCTGCTCCGGGGTGCGACGGCGGGGGTACGGCGGCAGTTGCTGGCCTTGGACGCTGCTCGGTACGGGGATCGGGAGCTATCGGCGCGGATCAACGCCACACCGGTGGAGGGAGTGTCGACGGGGCCGTGGGGTGTGGAGTGGGCCGCTGGCATGGTCGACCACTGCCTCTGGCAGCCTCTCGCCGGCCACACCAGTGGGGTCTCGGCGGTGGCGACGGGGATGGTGGACGGTCTTCCCGTCGTCGTCACCGGCAGCTACGACATGACAGTGAGGGTCTGGGACCTGACTACCGGCCAGCCCGTCTGCGAACCGCTTGGCCACACTGATGAAGTGAACGCAGTGGCGGTGGTGGAGGGGTGGTCCGTTGCTGTTACCGGCAGCGACGACTTCACGGTACGCGTCTGGGACCTGGCCACCGGCCAGCTCATCGGCGAACCCCTCAGCCACGCTGACAAGGTGTTGGCGGTGGCGACGGGGATGGTGGACGGTCTTCCCGTCGTCGTCGCCGGCGGCTGGGACGGGGCCGTGCAGGTATGGGACCTGGCCCGGTACCAGCCTGTGGGCGAACCGCTCACCGGGCACACTGGCCCGGTGTTGGCGGTGGCGACGGGGGTGTTGGAGGGACGTTCGGTCGCCGTCACCGGCAGCGACGAC
>NZ_JBEPBI010000176.1:0-16393 GCF_040299045.1 Streptomyces sp. NPDC001027 | reverse complement strand
GCCACGGGCCGGGGCCCCGCCGGGCGACGCCGGCGGGGCCGCGGCGTCGGCCTGCGGCCGCGGGGGCGGCGTCGGCTCGGGGGGCGGGGGGATGAGGTCCACGCGATCCACTGGTTCCCTGGTTCCCTACGGTTCTGCTGGGCGGAGACGATCAAGTATCGCTGTCGTCACGAGCCGTCCGCGACGCCCTACCCGTACCCCCAGGAGCTCCCCCGTGCACCGTCCCCCCAGCGTCGAGACCGACCTGGCCGAAGAACTGGCCGCCGTACGTCCCGCTCTCGGCCCCCGGTTCGCGGCCTCGCTGCCCGGGGCCCGGGCGGCCGTGCTGACCCGGCTGTGGCGGGCGCTCGCCCACGAGCCGCTGCCCTGGGTGGCCGGCCGTGAGGGGTTCGGTCCGCGGGGCCGGGAGGGGCTGCTGGTGCGGCTGCGCGACGGCCGCCCGCTGCTCGGCCCGCCCGCGGACCCGTACACCACCGCCGCCGGTGTGACGGAGCTGCTCCTGGACGGCACGGCGTACGACGACCCCGCCCGGCTGCTGACGGAGCTGGCGGTCCCGCACGGTGCGGACTTCGCCGCCGAACTCGGCCACAGCGTGGTGTCGTTGGCGTTGTCGCGGGCCGGCCAGGACCCCGACGACGCCTGCCTGAGGGACCCGAAGGAGTGGCCCGAGCAGGACTGGGAGTGGGAGCAGCGGGTCGTCGACGGGCATCCGTATCATCCCAACTGCCGTGCGCGGCCGGGCTTCTCCGTGGCCGAGCAGCTGGCGTACGGTCCCGAGCACCGGCCGTCGGTGCGGCTGGAGCTGCTGCCGGCGCCCGCCGCCGACTGTCTGGTGTCGGGCCGGTGGCCGCAGCGACTGCGGGACGGCGGGCGGCTGTTGATCCCGGTGCATCCGTGGCAGGCGGCGCATGTGCTGCGCCGGACCGGCCTGGAGGGGCCGGCGGCGTATCCGCTGATGTCGCTGCGCACGCTCGCCCTGGCCGACGGCCTGCACGTGAAGACCGCGTTGAGCACCCGGCTGACCTCCTCGGTGCGGGACATCTCCGTCGGCTCGGTGGCCGCTTCCGCGCTCCTGTCGGCGTTCGCGGAGAGCCTGGAGCCGCACACGCACGGTCTGCTGCACATGACCCGGACGCTGGGCGCCGCGACCGCCTGCTCTCCGGACCTGGCGGCCGTGCTGCGCGAGTCGCCGCGCGTGTACGGGGGGCCGGGCGAGCACGTCGTCCCGGTGGCCGCCCTGGCCGGCACCGAACTGCCGCGTGACAGCGCCTGGTTGGGCCGTCTGGCGCGGCTCGGTCTCATCGTCGGACTGCGCATGCTGGAGCTGGGCGTGGCGTTGGAGGCGCACGGCCAGAACCTGCTGGTGGTGCTGTCGCCGTCGGGCGAGCCGCTGCGGCTGGTCTACCGCGACCTGGCCGACATCCGGGTGAGTCCGGCGCGGCTGGCCCGGCACGGCGTCCCGTTGCCCGACGGCCTGCCCGCGCGGATCGTCACGGACGACGTGACGGTGCTGCGCCGCAAGCTGTTCGGCTCGCTGGTGGCGGGCGCGCTGGCGGGGACGGCAGGAGGCGGGCGGGCGCTGGGGGCGGCCCTGGAGAGCGCGGTACGGGATCTGCCGCGCACCCCGGACCTCGTGGCGCTGTGCGAGGAGCCGCTGCCCGCGAAGGCGCTGACGCTGATGCGGCTGTCGCCGGGGACGCCCGGGGACCGTTGGGCCGAGCTGCCCAACCCCTTGCGGTGGCAGGCGGACTGACCGTCGTTTTGTGGCGGGCCGCCTCTGATCAATAGGATCCGCCGATGATCAGAACACAACGGCTGGCGGCGGGCGTCTGCGCCCTGCTCGCCGCGCTCATGGCCGGGATCGCGTTCCCGGCCGGGGCGGTGGCCGACGAGACCACCGCCGCCGCGCCCAAGGTCGACCTGGTCCTCGACGTCAGCGGTTCGATGCGGACGAAGGACATGGACGGCGGGACGCGGATGGCCGCGGCCAAGCAGGCGTTCAACGAGGTGCTGGACGCGACCCCGGAGAACGTCCTCCTCGGCATCCGCACCCTCGGCGCCAACTACCCGGGCGACGACCGCAAGACGGGCTGCAAGGACACCGCGCAGCTCTACCCGGTCGGCCCGCTGGACCGGACCGAGGCGAAGACGGCCGTGGCGACGCTGTCGCCGACCGGCTGGACGCCGATCGGTCCCGCCCTGCTGAAGGCGGCCGACGACCTCGAGGGCGGCGCCGGCTCCAAGCGCATCGTGCTGATCAGCGACGGCGAGGACACCTGTCCGCCGCTCGACCCGTGCGAGGTGGCCCGCGAGATCGCGGCCAAGGGCATCGGCCTGACCATCGACACCCTCGGCCTGGTGCCGAACGTCAAGATGCGCCGGCAGCTCAGCTGCATCGCGGAGGCGACCGGCGGCACCTACACCTCGGTGGAGCACACCGACGAACTCACCGACCGGGTGAACCAGTTGGTCGACCGGGCGGCCGACCCGGTGGTCACTCCGGTGGCCGCCGAGGGCGCGGCCTCCTGCGCCAAGGCGCCCACGCTGAAGTCGGGTCTGTACACCGACCGCGAGGAGTTCGGCCAGGAGCGCTGGTACCGGGTGGACGTCGAGCCCGGCCAGGAGCTGCGCGCCTCGGTGAGCGTGTCGGCGGACCGGGCCGTGAACCCCGACTACGGGGTGCTGCTGCGGGCGGTCACGGTGCACGACCGGGAGATCGTGCGCGGCGAGGCGGCGGGCAACGGCCGCACCGACGCCGTCTCGACGGGACTGCGCTACCCGAAGGCGCAGAGCGACGACGACGACGCTCCGGCCGAGACGGTGTGCCTCCAGGTCACCCACTCCTACTCGGCGACGGCCGGCGTGAAGACCACGCCGGGCATGCCGCTGGAGCTGACCGTGGACGTGGTCGAGGGCCCGTCGCAGGCGAGCGACGTGGCCGCCTTCGGCCTCGGCCGGGGCTGGTGGCTGCTGGGCGTGCTGGTGCTGGTCGGCTTCCTCGCGGGTGTGCTGTGGGGCTGGGCGTCTCGCTGGCGGATCGCGGTCTGGAGGACCAACTGATGCGGATCACACGTGTGCTGAGCAGCGTGGCGCTGGTGCTCGGGCCGCTGGCGGGGCTGGCGCTCGGTCCCGCGGCCGCACCGGCCGCGGCCGACTCCACGCCGTCGGCGAGTGCGTCCGGCGGCTCCTCCGCGCCGACCGAGGCGGGCACCTCGTTCCGTACGGCGACGGAGATCGAACAGGGGCAGACGGCGACGGCGAACGGCTCCGCGGGCGACTACCTGTACTGGTCGTTCCCGGCGGACACCGGTCAGCGCCCCACCGTCAAGGCGACGGTGAAGCTGCCCGGGACCCATGCGGCGCAGACCTGGCAGGTCGACGTCTACGACGGGCTGCGCCGCCGTCAGGCCTGCCAGTACGGCGCGCAGACGCGCACCGCCGCTGCGGGCGCGGGCTCCGTCGAACTGGCCTGCGTGCTGCGCACGGTGCGCGCCTGGTCGGAGCCGTGGGACGGCGACCCGCTGCCGGGCACGTACTACGTCCGGCTGACCGTCCTCAAGCTGACGACGGCCGACCTGGGCCTACCGGTCGGCGCGCGACTGCGGGTGGACTCCAAGGACATCGGCGGCGCCGCGGCCGTGGACGGTTCGCTGGCGAAGCCGCTCGTTCCGGGCATCGCGGTCGCCTCCGAGGAGAAGAAGGACGATTCCTCGGCCTCGGCCGTGCTGTCGAGCATCGAGCCGGACGACGGCTGGGCGTCCGGCTGGTGGTCCGACCGATGGGTGTGGACCGGCGTCGGCGCGGTGCTCGCCGCCCTCGCCGGGATCGGCGGATACACGCTGACCCGCGGCTCGGGACGCCCCCGTCAGGCGCCCCCGAGCGCCTGACGCCTGAGGGCGCCTGACGCCTCGTCGAGAAAGGGCCCACCGCATGGCGCGGTGGGCCCTTTCTCGTGCCGCCTCATGCCCTGTCATGCCCTGTCATGCCCTGTCATGCCGTCTCATGGCGTCTCATGCCGCCCGCAGCGCCTTGGCCGGCGGGCCCTCGCCGGCCACCTCGATCCGGCCGGCGCGCACGGCGTCCAGCACGCCCAACTCCCCCCGGGCGACGGCCGCCGCGGCGCCCGCGTCCAGGGTGAGCAGGGCGTCGGGCTCCCGGGGGGCGCGGCCGTCGCCGTAGACCGGCCCGGGCCCGTCCCCGACGTGGAGGTGGAACGCGCCTTCCTCCAGGCGCACTTCGACCAGCCCCTCGTCCACCCCGCCGTGCCGCAGGCCGCGCAGCAGGGGCAGCGCGAACCAGTGGGCGCGCAGGGCGTCGGTGGGCCGCCGCTCGCCGAGCTCGGCCTCCCCCCACGCCCCGAGGGCCTGCAGCACCGGCAGCAACTCCTCGCCTCGGCCGGTGAGTTCGTACACGTACGCCGCTCCCGGCGGGGGCAGTCTGCGCCGGGTGGTCAGGCCGTCCCGCTCCATGTCCTTCAGCCGCGAGGCGAGTACGTCCGTGCTGACACCCGGCAGGTCGGCGTGCAGGTCCGTGTAGCGGCGCGGGCCGGCGAGCAGCTCCCGGACGATCAGCAGGGTCCAGCGGTCGCCGACGACGTCGAGGGCGCGCGCGGCGGAGCAGTACTGGTCGTAGCTTCGGCGAGGTGACATGGCACGCAGTCTAGACATGTCGTTGGACTTTCCAAGCGGGAACTTGGTAAAACCAAGCAACACATCAACCGGAGGGGCGAGCGCGCATGGAGTTCCGGCAGTCGAACAAGCTGAGCGAGGTCTGTTACGAGATCCGCGGCCCGGTGATCGAGCACGCCGACGCGCTGGAGGCGGCGGGCCACAGCGTCCTGCGCCTGAACACCGGCAACCCCGCGCTCTTCGGGTTCGAGGCCCCGGAGGAGATCCTCCAGGACATGATCCGGATGCTTCCGCAGGCGCACGGCTACACCGACTCGCGGGGCGTCCTCTCCGCCCGCCGTGCCGTGGCCGGGCGCTACCAGACGCTGGGCCTGGAGGTCGGCGTCGACGACGTGTTCCTCGGCAACGGCATCTCCGAGCTGATCTCCATGGCCGTGCAGGCGCTGGTCGAGGACGGCGACGAGATCCTCATCCCCGCCCCCGACTTCCCCCTCTGGACGGCGGTCACCACCCTCGCCGGCGGCAAGGCCGTGCACTACCTCTGCGACGAGCAGGCCGACTGGTACCCGGACCTGGACGACATGGCCTCGAAGATCACCGACCGCACCAAGGCCGTCGTCATCATCAACCCCAACAACCCGACCGGCGCGGTCTACCCGAAGGAGATCATCGAGGGCATCCTCGACCTCGCGCGCCGGCACGGCCTGATGGTCTTCGCCGACGAGATCTACGACCGGATCGTGTACGACGACGCCGTGCACCACTCGGTCGCCGCGCTCGCCCCCGACCTGGTCGTGCTGACGTTCTGCGGCCTGTCGAAGACGTACCGGGTGGCCGGCTTCCGGTCGGGCTGGCTGGTGGTCACCGGCCCCCGGCAGCACGCGAAGAACTACCTGGAGGGCCTGACCATGCTGGCGTCCATGCGGCTGTGCGCCAACGCGCCCGCCCAGTACGCCATCCAGGCCGCGCTCGGCGGCCGCCAGTCCATCCACGAGCTGACCGCGCCCGGCGGCCGCCTGCACGAGCAGCGCACCGTGGCCTGGGAGAAGCTCAACGAGATTCCCGGCGTGTCCTGCGTGAAGCCCAAGGGGTCGCTGTACGCGTTCCCCCGTCTCGACCCCAAGGTGCACAAGATCCACGACGACGAGAAGTTCGTCCTGGACCTGCTGCTGCGGGAGAAGATCCAGGTCGTCCAGGGCACCGGCTTCAACTGGCCGACCCCCGACCACTTCCGCATCCTCACCCTCCCCCACGCGGACGACCTGGAGGCCGCCATCGGCCGGATCGGACGCTTCCTCGGCGGATACCGGCAGTAGCGGCGGCGGGCGCGGGACGCGGAAGCACCGGTGGCCGGTGATCGCCGCCGGGAATGTCAGACCTGCGTCGTAGCCTCGGACGCACGAGGACGACGCGAAGGACGACGCGAGGAGACGCAGGGGGTCCACGGACCCCACAGGCCCCATGGGTCCCACGGGGTCCGTGGCCCGTCGCCGGGAGGAAGCAGCCGTGACACGACCGCCGACCGCGGCGCAGCGCCGGGTGATCGACGCCGCCGAGCCGGTCACCGGGCGGCTGCGGGGCACACAGGCACAGCTGGCGGCCCTGGTGCGGCACGGGCTGGCGTTCCGGCACCCGCGGCCGCCGCACGACCACTTCCTCACCCCGGCGGGCCACCGCGTCCGGGAGGCCGTGCCCGAACCGCCGGCGGCCCTCCCGCCGGAGGCGGTCGGCGGCGCGGAGGTGTTCGCCGCGCGGGTCGGCGGCGAGGAGGCGGCCGGGGCCGCGGGCCCCGCCCGGGTCCGTGAGGTGCACAGCGCCTGGCAGGGCCTGCTGGAGCTGCGCCGGATGACCAACCCGGACGGCGGCACGGACCGCCCCTGCGGCTGGGAGCGCGCGCATCTGGTGCGCGCGGCCGCGCTGGCCCTGGAAGCGGCCGGGCACCGCCCCGCCGGCCCCGGCGGCACGGACGGCTACCGGGTGCGGGCCACCCCGCAGCCGGACGCGGTCGCCGTGCACGGGCCCGACGGCGCGACGCTGATCGCCTGCGCGGCGACACTGGAGGAGGCGGGCTGGCAGGCCGGCGAGCACACCGATCCCCGGACGAGAGCGCGGTATCTGCTGGCTTCCCCCCGCCGGGTGTGAGGGACATGCCAAGATCGATGCTCTGCGCATCGATGAACAGGGCATCGCATGCTCGTCGAGGAGAAGGGGAAGCAGTGAGCGAGCCGTTTTCCGTCCGGGTCACCGTCCGCGGATACGAGACCGACGTGCAGGGACACCTCAACCAGAGCGTGTACATCAACTACGCGGAGCACGCTCGCTGGTCGTTGCTGCAGGCGGCGGGCATCAGCCAGGCCGGACTGATCGGCAGGGGCGTGGGCCCGGTCGCCCTGGAGACCACGATCCGCTACCGGCGTGAGCTGCTCGCCGGGGACGAGGTCGACGTGTCCTGCGTCTTCGAGTGGGGCGGCGGCAAGACGTTCCGGATCGAGCAGACCATCACCAGGGCGGACGGCACGGTGGCCGCCGAACTGACCGCGGTCGGCGGCCTGCTGGACCTGAAGGAGCGCCGGATGGTCGCGAACCCCCAGGACTACTTCAAGGAACTGGCCACCGAACCGGCCCTGTTCGGGCTCTAGGACCTCCCGCTCTCCACTCCCCCGCACCCGGCTCCCCGTTCCCGGCGGTCCGCGGCCGGCCGCCGGTGCGCCGGCCGCCGCCCGCCCGCTCACCGGCCCCCGAACGCCTCCAGGTGATCGCGCGCCCACGCGCGGTACGTCCGAGCCGGCCGGCCCAGCAGCAGCGGCACGTCCTCGGTGACGACCGCGTTGCCTCCCCGGCGGACGTACGCGGCGCTCACCGCGACGCCGTCGGCGACGGCCTCGTCCTGCCACCAGCCCAGGACATACGCGCGGACCTCGTCCGGGGCGAGGTCACGCGTCGCCACCGGCCGTCGCAGGAGCCCGGCGAGCACCGCGGCCTGGCCGGGCACGCTGATCGTCTCGGGCCCGGTCAGCGTGTACGTCCGCCCGGCCCGGCGCCCGTCGAGGAGGGCGACGGCGGCCGCCTCGGCGACGTCGCGCGGATCGACGACCCCCTGGGCCCCGTCGCCGCTCATGTTCGGCGCCGGCTCGCCCTTCCGCACGGCCTCCGCCCAGCTCAGCGTGTTCGAGGCGAAGGAGGAGGGCCGCAGCACGACCCACTCGGCGCCGCTCTCCCGCACCGCCCGCTCGCCCTCGAGGTGCCACTCCCCGGTCGGCCCCGACTCGGGGTCGCCGGTGGCGATCGCCGACAGCTT
Source organism: Streptomyces sp. NPDC001027 (assembly GCF_040299045.1). Classification (NCBI taxonomy): domain Bacteria; kingdom Bacillati; phylum Actinomycetota; class Actinomycetes; order Kitasatosporales; family Streptomycetaceae; genus Streptomyces; species Streptomyces sp. NPDC001027. Next base: position 8,467 of record NZ_JBEPBI010000176.1, on the reverse strand, counting down.
GACCAGCCGCCCCACCCCGGCCGCGCGGGCCGCCGCCGCCAACGGCCCGTCGTGCTGCGCGGACGGCCCCGGCAGCCCCACCAGGAAGGCGGCCGCCGCCCCGGTCATCGCGGCCTCCAGGGAGGCGGCGTCGCGGTAGTCCCCGCGCGCCACCTCGACGCCCGCGGGCATCCGGGCCTTCGCGGGGTCGCGGACCAGGGCGCGCACCTTCTCACCGCGCGCTGCCAGGTGTCGTACGAGTGCGCCGCCGATGGTGCCCGTAGCACCGGTCACAAGAATCATGACCACCACGGTGACGGCCGCCGCCCCGGCGGCTCTAGGAGATTCCGGCACGCTTCGGCCCGCCGTGCGCCGCCGCCCCGCGCTTACGGTGGAGGCGTGACGAACGCCCTCGCCGAGCAGACCCCGCCCGTCCCCGCCGCGCTGCGCGCCTGGATCGCAGGCATCGGCGACGTCGTCGTCGACCGCGCGCCCGAGGACGCCTTCACGCACGTGCCGGACACCGCGACCAAGGTCGTCGTCCGCGTCGCGCGAAACGGGCGGCACGACACGCTGGTCGTCGGACCGCGCACACGGGCGACGTATCACACGGATCCGGACGAGCGCCCGGTGTCGTGCGTGCAACTGCGGCTGGCGCCGGGGGCCGTGGGGCCGCTGCTCGGGGTGCCTGCGGTGGAGCTCGTGGGCCGCGGGGTGCCGGCCGCCGATCTGCCGGGCCCGGCCGCTCGTCGCCTGGCCCGTGAACTGGCCGTCGCCGCACCGGAGGAGATCACCGCCCGTCTCGCCGACCTGCTGCCGCCGCCCGTGGAGGGCTCGCGCGAGCGTCTGTTGCGGGCCGCCGCCGACGCGCTGTCCACCCGCCCGGACCGCGCCCCGGCCGCCGTGCGCGACGTCGCACGCGAACTCGCCGTCAGCGAACGCCAGTTGCGCAACCTCTTCGCCGCCGGCATCGGGGTCTCCCCCAAGCACTACGCCCGCATCGACCGCGTCCGCCACCTCCTCAGGCACGCGGCCTCCGCCCCGTGGGCGCAACTCGCCGCCGACGCCGGCTACTACGACCAGTCGCACATGAGCGCCGACTTCCGCACCCTGATGGGCGTCCCGCCGACGGCGTTCTTCTCGGGCCGGCGGCCCCGGGCCACGCCCTGCGGGGCCCCACGGCCCTGAAGCCGGACCGTTCCGGGGCGCGCGCGTCCCGCACGCGCCCCGGTCACGGCCGCCGCGCACCACGCGGGTGCACGGCGTCCGGCCGAGGGCCGTCCCCCTCGGCCGGAGTACTCGGCAGGTCAGCCCTGCTCGGCGATCCGCGCCAGCCGCCGGGCCTCTTCCCGGGTCGAGCGGGCGACGGCGTCCTCGTCGACGGTCGTCAGCCGTCCGTCCTCGACGATCTGACGGCCGTTCACGAAGGAGGCGGTGACCGGGGCCGCCGCGCCGAAGACCAGCGCCGTCACCGGGTCGGCGATCGAGGCGTGCGCGAGGGTGTCCAGCCGCCACAGGACCAGGTCGGCGAGCTTGCCCGGCTCCAGCGAGCCGATCTGCGTCGCGCGGCCCAGCACCCGGGCCCCGCCGAAGGTGCCGAGGCGCAGTGCCTGACGGGCGTTCAGCGCGGCCTCTCGGTGCGCTCCGAGACGGTTGACGAGAAGGGCGTTGCGCAGTTCGGTGTGCAGTTCGCCGGACTCGTTGGACGCCGTGCCGTCGACGCCGAGGCCCACCGGGACGCCGGCCGCCAGCATGTCGGGGACGCGGGCGATGCCGGCCGCCAGCCGGGCGTTGGACGACGGACAGTGGGCGACGCCCGTCCCCGTGCGGGCGAACGCGTCGATGTCGGAGTCGTTCATGTGGACGCAGTGCGCCATCCACACGTCCTCGCCGAGCCAGCCGGTGGACTCGAAGTAGTCGGTGGGGCCCATCCCGAACAGCTCGTGGCAGAACTTCTCCTCCTCGACCGTCTCCGAGCCGTGGGTGTGCAGGCGCACCCCGAGCCGGCGGGCCAACTCGGCTCCTTGGCGCATGAGTTCGGTGGAGACGGAGAAGGGCGAGCACGGGGCGACGGCGATCTGGGTCATCGCGTAGAAGGAGGCGTCATGGTGCCGGGCGACGGTCTCCTCGGTGGCGGCGAGGGCGCCGTCCAGCGTCTCCACCGCGAAGTCCGGGGGCAGACCGCCGTCCTTCTCGCTGCGGTCCATGGAGCCGCGGGCGAGGGTGAACCGGACGCCCATGTCCCGTGCGGCGCCGATGATCGCGCCGGAGAGGTCGCCGGAGCCCCGCGGGAAGACGTAGTGGTGGTCCATGGCGGTGGTGACGCCGCCGCGGGCCATCATCGCGAGGGAGCCCTGGGCCGCCGCCAGGACCATCTGCTCGTCGATGCGCGCCCACGTGGGGTAGAGCGCGACGAGCCAGTCGAAGAGGTTGTGGTCGGTGGCCAGCCCCCGGGTGATCCACTGGTAGAAGTGGTGGTGGGTGTTGACCAGGCCGGGCGTGACCAGGTGTCCGGTCGCGTCGATGCGGCGTACGACGTTCTCCAGGCCGCCGGGGGCCCGGCCCGCGCCGACCGACTCGATGCGGTTGCCGGCGAGGACGACATGGCCGTCCGCGTGCTCGGTGTCCTGGGCGTCTACGGTCGCGATCGCGGCGTTCTCGACGACGATGCGCTGGACTGCTGCCATGGTGCGTCCTTTTCGCTCAGCGGACTGTGGGGTGGGGGCACGGCAGGACCCGGGAGCTTTGAGTGCCGCGGCCGGGCGAAGGCGGGTTTCCCCGGCCGCGGGTGCCGAAGAAGGTGAGGGGCGGTCAGAGGTTGGTGAGGTCGGCGGGGATCCTCGCCGCGCAGCCGTCCCGCAGGACCGTCGCTTCGATCAGGCCGTAGGGCCGGTCGGCCGCGAAGTACACCTCGTTGTCGTTCTTCAGCCCGAACGGCTGCAGATCGACGAGGAAGTGGTGCTTGTTCGGGAGCGAGAAGCGGACCTCGTCGATCTCGTCGCGCCGGTCGATGATGCGCGAGCCCATCTCGTACAGGGTCTGCTGGAGCGACAGCGAGTACGTCTCGGCGAAGGCCTGCAGCATGTGCTTCCTCACCTGCTCGTAGGACGTCTCCCAGTCCGGCGCCGGCTGCCCGTCGTCCGACCAGCGAAAGCGCCAGCGGGCCGAGACCTGGGTGGCCAGGATGCGGTCGTGGGCCTCGGGGAGCGTCGTGTACTTGTCCTTGACGTAACCCCAGAACTCGGAGTCCGTCGAGTTCATCACGACCAGGTCCTTGAGCCCGGAGACGACCTCCCACGACGAACCGTCGTAGGTGATCTGGGTGAGCCGGGTCTCCTGACCCTTGCGCACGAACGAGTGCCTGGGCTCGTCCGCACCGGAGGATCGGGGGGCCGCGCCGCTGGACCGGGCGGCTGCGCCGGTGGCTCCGGAGGACGTGCCGGAGGCGTCGATCCGCTCCCAGGCGTACTCCTCGACGCGGATCCGGGCCCGCTCGATGGGCTCCTGCGAGGTGACGAAGTGCCGGGCGAGGTGGATGCCGAACTGCTCGGCGGACTCGATGCCGTGCTCCTTGGCGAACGCGTACACCGTGTTCTTGGTGGTGTCGGTCGGCAGGACGTTGGCGTTCGAGCCGGAGTAGTGGACCTCGTCCATGTCGCCGCTCAGCGCCACGGAGACGTTGAGGTCCTTGATGTGGTGGGTGGCGCCGTCCCGCGTGATCCTCACGACGCGGTTCTCGGCCTTGCCGTACTGGTTCTGCCCCAGAAGCACGGGGCGCCCCGGGCGGGGGTGGTCTGCCATGTCTGCTAGCTCCCTCGGTATACGGAGTAGCCGAACGGGTTGAGCAGCAGCGGCACGTGGTAGTGCTCGCCCGGCACGACGGCGAACGTGATCGCCACCTCCGGGAAGAACACCGCCGGGGCGCCGCTGTCCCGATGCGCGGGGGCGTCCTGCTGCGGATCGGCTCGCTTGTTCTCGAAGTACGGCTCCACGGCGAAGTCGAGCCGTACGTGGGCGGTCCCCTCCGGCAGCGCCGGCAGGTCCTTGCACCGTCCGTCCGCGTCGGTCGCGGACCCGCCGAGCGCCTGCCAGTCGGCGTCCCGGCCCGGACGGGCGAGGAGGCGGACGGCGACGCCCTCGGCGGGGCGGCCTGCGGAGGTGTCCAGGACGTGGGTGGACACCGAGGCGGTGGTGCTGGTGCTCATGGCGGGCTTCAGTCCTCTTCGACGAGTCGGGCGAGGCGGATGCGGTTGATCCTGCCCAGTTCGGTGCGGACGATCTCGCGCTCCTGCTCCGGCGTGTTGCCGAGGCGCTCGCGGACCGCGTCGCGCATCTGCTCGCCGGTGCGTCCGGTGGCGCAGATCAGGAAGACATGGCCGAACTTCTCCTGGTAGGCCAGGTTGAGTTCGAGCATCTGCGTCCTGAGCTCCTCGGGGGCGCAGGCCATGCCGCGCTGTTCGCGGGCCGACGTCGCGTCACCCGGCAGGGGGCGGCCGATCGGCGGGTGTCCGGCCATCGCCTCCGCGAGGCCGGCGGCGCTCAGGGCGGCCGTGGCGGCGTCGCTCACCGCGTAGAGGTCGTCGGCTGCGGTGTACGGGCGGGCCGCGAGCAGTCGGTCGGCCCACGCCGTCGAGGCGCACACCTCATGGAGCGCGGCGAGGGCCGCGGATTCCTCCAGACCGTTGAACCGGGCCAGGCCCGGGGGCGGGGGCGGGTGCGGGGAAGTCGACGTCACGGAAGCCTCCGTGGCCGCGGCGGGCGGCCTTCGTACGTGAGCGGGCTGTCGCCAGCTAACGCCCCTCGACGACCTCACGTCAACACTTTGTTGAAAATTCCGGGTGGCGAACCCAGCCCGCGCCGGAGCGGTCACTGCGGCCGGGACCGGGGCGGGCCGCCCGCGGGCTGCTCAGACCCGTGGTGGGCTACTCACGCCGTGGGCCGCTCACGCCCGTGCGCCGCTCAGACGCCCTTGTCCCGGTTGAGGTAGTTGTAGACGGTGAAGCGGCTCACCCCGAGCGCGCTCGCCACCGTCTCCACGCCGTGCCGCACGGAGAAGGCGCCGCGCGCCTCGAGTATCCGCACGACCTCCTGCTTGGCCTTGCGGTCCAGGTCGGCGAGCGGCTTGCCCTTCCTGCGCTCCATGGCGGCCAGGATGTGGTCGAGGGAGTCCGCGAGCTGAGGCAGACGCACGGCGACGGCCTCGACGCCCTGCCAGGTCAGCACGACGTCCTCGACCCCGGCCTCGTCCGGCGGGAGCATCTCGCCGCCCATCGCGTCGACCAGCGGCTTCACGGCCGCGATGAACGCGTCGTCGTCGGCGGCGGCGCTCACCGGGCCGCCCCGCCGACTTCGCCGGTCACGTCCGGAGCGTCACCGATGACGTTGACCTGCAGCGAGATCCGCGTGGCGCCCGCGCCGAGGGACGTGCGCAGCAGGTCGCCCACCGCGGCGAGCACGGCGTCGGCGGCGCCCTCCACGGTGTTGCCGAAGGGGCCGACGTCCACCGCGTCCAGAGCGGCCGCCTCGATCACCGCACGGGCGGCCAGCGCGTGCGCCGGCGCCTCGTCGAGATCGAAGGGCTCGGTGGTGAACTCCACTTTCAGTCGCATCGCGCCCCCACACCTCTCCGAACGGGACCGGGCCGACGACGCCCGGACCCCGACCCTAACGGACCCGGCCGACACGCACCCGGGAGTCCGGCAGGACCCCGGCGGCCGACCGCCGACGGGAGCGCCCCCGCCCGACGGCGCCACGGGCCCCCGCGCTCCGCCACCCCCTTGACAAGTCACGCAGCCCGACGGCAGTCTTCCAACAAGCAGAAACTAACTTCCGCATTACGGAATTTCCAAAGGCGCACTCGACACGGAAGGGAGCGCGGAACCCCATGGGCTTCGAAGAGCAGCGCTTCAACGTCAACCTGTCGATCCTCTTCACGGAACTCCCGCTCCTTCAGCGCCCCGCGGCCGCCGCCGCGGCCGGCTTCACCGCGGTCGAGCTGTGGTGGCCCTGGATCGACTCCCCCACCCCCGACCCCTCCGAGCTCGACGCGCTCGGGAAGGCGATCGAGGACGCGGGCGTCCAGCTCACGGGCCTCAACTTCTACGCCGGACGGCTCCCGGGCCCGGACCGCGGCGCGCTGTCGATCCCCGGCGCCGAATCGGACCGCTTCCGCGCCAACGTCGACGTGGCCGCCGACTTCGCCGGCTCCCTCGGCTGCACGGCGCTCAACGCGCTCTACGGCAACCGGGTCGACGGCGTGGACCCGGCCGAGCAGGACGCGCTCGCGCTGGAGAACCTGCTGCTCGCGGCCCGGGCCGCCCACCGGATCGGCGCGATCCTGCTGATCGAGGCGCTGAACAGGCCCGAGTCGCCGCGCTACCCGCTGGTGAGCGCGGCGGCCGCGGTCAGCGTCGTCGACCGGGTCAACGAGGCGAGCGGACTGGGCAACGCGAAGTTCCTGATGGACCTCTACCACCTGTCCAGGAACGGCGAGGACCTGCCGTCGGCGATCGAGCGGTACGCCTCGTCGACGGGGCATGTGCAGATCGCCGACGATCCGGGCCGCGGCGCGCCGGGCACCGGCTCGCTCCCGCTGGAGGAGCTGCTCGACCGGCTGCGCAGGGCCGGCTACGACGGCTGGACCGGCCTCGAGTACAAGCCGGGCGACAGGCCGAGCTCCGAGGCCTTCGAGTGGCTCCCGCGCGCCGCCCGCTGAACGTCCCGGCACCGCACCGCAGTCAGAGAGGCACCCTCATGACCACCCTCCCCAAGATCGCCTGGATCGGCCTCGGCATCATGGGCGCCCCCATGTCCGAGAACCTGCTCAAGGCGGGTTACGACGTCACGGGCTTCACCCTGGAACAGCACAAGCTGGAGCGTCTGGCGCGCGCGGGCGGCGCCGCGGCCGGGTCTCTCGCCGAGGCCGTGCGGGACGCCGACGTGATCATCACGATGGTGCCCGCCTCGCCGCAGGTCGAGGCCGTCGCCCACGGCCCGGACGGCATCCTCGAGAACGCCCGGTCCGGCGCGCTCCTGATCGACATGTCCTCGATCACCCCGCAGACCTCCGTCGACCTGGCGAAGGCGGCCGCCGGCAAGGGCATCCGCGTGCTCGACGCCCCGGTGTCCGGCGGCGAGGCGGGCGCGATCGAGGCGGTGCTGTCCATCATGGTCGGCGGCGAGCAGGCCGACTTCGACGAGGCCCGACCGGTCTTCGACGCCCTCGGCACGACGGTCGTGCTGTGCGGCCCGCACGGCTCGGGCCAGACCGTGAAGGCCGCCAACCAGCTGATCGTCGCCGTCAACATCCAGGCGTGCGCGGAGGCCGTGGTCTTCCTGGAGAAGTCGGGCGTGGACCTCGCGGCGGCCCTCGACGTCCTGAACGGCGGCCTGGCCGGCTCGACCGTCCTGACGCGCAAGAAGGACAACTTCCTCGGCCGGGACTTCACGCCGGGCTTCCGGATCGACCTGCACCACAAGGACATGGGCATCGTCACCGACGCCGCCCGCGGCGTGGGCGCGGCCCTGCCGGTGGGCGCCGTGGTCGCCCAGCTGATCGCGAGCCTGCGGGCACAGGGCGACGGCGGACTGGACCACTCCGCCCTGCTGCGGGCGGTGGAGCGGCTCTCCGGCACGCGGAGCTGATCCTCCCCGCCCCCTCTGCTTCCGGGCGGCGCCGGCGCTGACATCTGTCCTGTCGCGCCCAGGCGTCGGCGCCGCCCGGAATCCACCGAACGAACCCCACTCGACACCGGCTCGCCTGCGGCGGACACCGCCCCCGGCGAGCCCGCGAAACGGCCCGCACGGGCCGACCCGGCCCGGATGAGGGATGACCGGCCGGCATCGTGCGGGCGCGACGAGGACCGCGGCGGCGTGTGAGCCAGTGCGGTGGTGAAGGTCCGGTCCGCCCTTTCCGACCTGAGGGAAGGCGACCCGGTTCCGTCACACCCGCCGCGGTCCCGGTTCGCCGCCGAGCGCCCCTCCCGGCGGCGCGCACGTCCTGTCGGCCTCCGGGCCTGCGCCGATCCCAGCTCCTCGCCGAGCCCGTCCGGCGGCGCGAACGTCTCGTCGGCCTCGGGGCCTGCGCCGATCCCGGCTCGTCACCGAGCCCGTCCGGCGGCATAAACGTCCCGTGGCGTCCGGACCCGCGCCGATCCCGGCTCGTCACCGAGCCCGTCCGGCGGCATAAACGTCCCGTCGCGTCCGGACCCGCGCCGATCCCGGCTCCTCGCCGAGCCCGTCCGGCGGCGCGAACGTCTCGTCGGCCTCCGGGCCTGCGCCGGCCCCGGCTCCTCGCCGAGCCCCGTCCGGCGGCGTGAACGTCCCGTGGCGTCCGGACCCGCGCCGATCCCGGCTCCTCGCCGAGCCCGTCCGGCGGCGCGAACGTCTCGTCGGCCTCCGGGCCTGCGCCGGCCCCGGCTCGTCACCGAGCCCCGTCCGGCGGCGCGAACGTCCCGTGGCGTCCGGACCCGCGCCCCGGACGGGCGAG
>NZ_JBEPBI010000175.1:0-16433 GCF_040299045.1 Streptomyces sp. NPDC001027 | reverse complement strand
ACTCAACACCGCGCTCCAGGCACACCCCCACCACAGAGCCGACAGTCACACCCCGCCCCACCAACAACCGCGCCAAACGGTTCGCCCGCGCATCCTATCCGGGGGCGTTCCAGAAGTCGTCCGCGTACGTCGGGTCGAACGTCTTGGCCATGAAGTTGAAGTTGGTGAGGATGACCCGGTTGTCCAGGCCCATCACATGGCCGGGATCGTCCCAGGCCCGTGCCGGGACACCCATGCGCGTCACCTCTTTGAGAGCGACACGTTCGGCCTCGTCGAGTGCCGCGTACGGGTCACCGCTGCCGCCGGGCCGCAGCGCGTCGGCGATGCGGTCGGCCTTGGCCCGCAGTACGTAGTAGGCCATCATCCGTACGTGGAAGTTGTTCGGGATCGATGTCGGCCCACCCACGATGAACGGCACTCCGCCGTCCCACACCCCCGTCGTGTTCTCCAGCGCGCCCATGGTCTGGTACGAGCCGCCGCTTCCGCCGTAGATGTAGCCGTAGATGCGACGGGTGGTCCCGTAGTACTCGGCGGCGACCTTCCGGGAGAAGAGGGCCGTCGCGGCGTCGGCCGCGAAGCCGCCGTTGCTCGCGCACTGCACGGTGTAGGCGCCGCTGGCGACGCCGAACGCGATGGCGGTGTCGGAGGGCGTCTCGGTGATCGAGGGATAGACCTTGTGGAAGAACCGGCCGCGCCACTGCCGCTTGGGCGGGAAGCTGAGGGTGAACTTCTGCCCCGCACCCTCGAAATGACCCGTCACTCTGCGGTGGGGGACCGGCGACGTGAGGTCCTCGGTCGTGTCGATCACGGGGTGGGCGTACGCAGGGTCGATCTGGTACGCCGTGCCGTCGGAGGAGGCCGAGGAGGCAGGCGAGGATCCAGCCGGCGCGTTCGCGGACGAGGCCTGCGCGCCGAGCGCCGATGCGCCGACCACGGTGGCCGAGCCCACCGCGGTGTTCCGTACGAAGCGACGTCGGGACCACGCCGCAGACTGGCGCGGGGTGCCGGACGTTTCAGGTTGGAGCATGATTTCCTCCCATGTGCGGGCGGGTGCCGGGTGTCGCGAGGGTCGCGTCCTCGGGACCGTGTCGGAGTCGACGCTGCCGCCGCCGATGTTCTCGCCACGGAAGGCCGAAGAGTCGTCCACGCCAGCCGAAGGGGGGATCCCGCACCTCGCAGAGGCCACGCGGTGGGAAGGGGCGAGAGAACGAGAACATGCAACGTTCTACGCGGAAGGTAGGGAGCGGGTCGGTGGGACGTCAATAGTCGCGCGTCGCTTGGCGTGGTTACGGTTCTGTAACGTGGCAGGGAATTCGGGATTCGCGGGGAGTCGTCGGGGAGGCGCAGTTCGGGCGGGTGTACGTCGCGTCACCGGGATGGTAGAACGTTCGCCAACACTCGCTTAGGATGCGTCCCATGAGCACTGCGAGGGACGGAGTCTCCGGCGTGCGGGCCCAGGCGCCGGCCCGCACTCGGCGAGCCACGATGCAGGATGTGGCGCGCGAGGCGGGTGTCTCCGTGTCCGCCGTATCCAAGGTGGTGCGCGACGCCTACGGCGTGAGCGCGGACATGCGGGAGCGTGTCAACTCCGCGATCGAGCGGCTGGGTTACCGTCCGCACGCCGGGGCGCGGGCGATGCGCGGCAGCACGTTCACGGTGGGTCTGGTGCTTCCGGACCTTTCCTCGCCGTTCCCCACGGAAGTCGCCCATGGCGTGAGCCGGGAACTGGGTGACACGCCCTTCCAGGAGATCATCGCGCTGGGCGGCGCCGAGCCCGGGACGCAGCGCAGGGCCATAGAGGCGTTGGTGGACCGCCATGTCGACGGTCTGGTCCTGGTCGCGCCGTGGCTCGAGGTGGCGTGGATCGAGGAACTGGCGGTCCGGATCCCGGTCGTGGCCGTCGCCCTGCACGGAGCCCCGGTGAGCTTCGACACGGTGATCAACGACGACCGGTTGGGCGCGGCCCTGCTCGTCGACCACCTGGCCGCGCTCGGCCATCGGCGGATCGCCCACACCGCGATGCCCGACGGCCCGTTCCGTGAGCCGTTCGTGCTCTCCCACACGGCGCGTCGGCGTGGCTACGAGACGGAGATGCGCCGACGCGACCTGGAACCCGAGGTCGTCGTCACGTCGTACAGCGAGGAAGGCGGACATGAGGCCGCCCAGGAGCTGTTCGCCCGAGCCGAACCGCCGACCGCGATCCTGGCCGGCGCCGACGTCGCCGCGCTGGGCGTCCTGCGCGCGGCCGAGGAGCGAGGCCTGTCCGTCCCCGGTGACGTGTCGATCGTGGGCTACGACAACATCATGTCCAGTCGGATCGGGCGGATCTCCCTGACCACGGTGGACCAGTCGGGGTCGCTGACCGGAGCGGTGAGCGCCCGACTCCTGCTCGAGCGCATCCAGGGCCGCAAGAGACCCGTGCACTACGTCATCGCGCCACGGCTCGTGTCCCGCTCCACGGTGGCGGCCCCGCAGCCCGTGGAGTCCTGAGCGGCGCCGGGAGCCTTCGGAGAGCCGTCCGGGGAGTGCCGCCGCTTTCATTTGCCATGGGGGCGGGGTCTTTCCAGCATGCATGGGAAACGTTGCGCATCCCGTGTCTGCATCCCCGAGGAAGCCGTGACCCACGCGCCGCACAGCCCCCGCGACCGACACCTCCCGCACGGGACCGCCCGGTGGACCGCCAGGCCCGTACCGCCCGGACAACGGGTCCGGCGCGCGGATCGACGGTGACCACATCGCCTGGGCCGCACCGGGACACGTGCTCGCACAGTCCTTCGCCGCGTCGGGCCCGGTCATCGGCGTCAGTCTGGACGCGGTGCGTCCGGACGGGGAGAACCCGATGGCCGACGTCGAGCTGCGCGACGCAAGGAAGGAGGTAGCTCGCCTCCACCACCGTCGGCGCCGGCCGCATCGCCGTAAGTTCACGCTCGACACGGACCCGTCCGAAGCTGCTGAGGCGGGGAGAGAACGAGATCCGGGCGGCATTCGGGCGTGGCATCTTCGCGGCGCGCGGCGGCAGCACCTGGGGCTGGAACCGGGCCCCCGCCCACCGTGTGCACGAGCCCCGAAGCCGTTCGTGTGCCTGGGGTCAGTCCTCCGTCACCGCGGTCGACCCGGACTCGGACAAGAATGACCGCTCCGCGCCGCTCAGCGCCCGCACCGGTCCCACCAGCGTGAACTCCCCGGTGAGCCGCTTGTCGTCCGAGTCGAGGCCGAGGAACAGCTCGCCGGCGCTCGGCCGCACCGCGAACACCCCGTCCGTGCCGGTGCACCCCAACTGAGAGGCGTCCACCGTGAAAGTGATCAGTCGCCGCTCGCCCGGCGCCAGATCGACGCGCTCGAACCCGGCGAGCTGCTGGGCCGGCCGGGTCAGGCCCGCCGTGCGCAGCCCCACGTACAGCTGGACCACCGTCGCACCGGACCGGGTACCGGAGTTGGCGGCGACGGCCGAGACGGTGAGCTGTCCGTCCGTGGGCACCTCGGGGCCGTACGACACCTCGCTCAGCTCGAAGGAGGTGTAGCTGAGACCGTGCCCGAAGGGGTAGAGGGGAGCGGCGGTCATGTCGAGGTAGTGGTGCGGGTTGTGCGGGGCGACCGGCTTGCGGTAGCCGGTACCGGCGGGCTGGTGGTGGTACACCGGGATCTGGCCGGTGTGGCGGGGGACGCTGTACGGCAGCTTGCCGCTCGGGTCGACCGCGCCGAACAGCACCTCGGCCACCGCGCTCGTCCCGAACGGACCGCCGAACGGGGCGATCACCAGGGCGCCCGCCGAACGCACTGCCTCGGGCAGGGTGTACGGGCGGCCCTGGAAGAGGACGACGACCAGGGGCTTCCCCGTGGCCGCGACCGCCTCCGCGAGCCGCGTCTGGACGACGGGCAGGCTGATGTCCGCGGTGTCGGAGTCCTCCCCCTCCGTCCGGTCGCCGGTGAACCAGAGGCTGGCTCCGCCCAGTGCGAGCACCACCACGTCGGAGTCCTCGGCAGCGCGCACCGCCGCGGCGATCGCCTCGTCGCCCAGTTCATGGATCAGCCCGCATCCCGGCTCGACGGTCACCGACCGCGCGAACCCGCCGATCTCCTCGCCGAGCGGTCGCGCACCGTAGCGGGTGCGGGCGAGCTGCTCGGGGTCGGCGGGCTCCAGAATGCTGGTGAACCAGGAGGCCTCCGGGGTCTGGGCCCCCGCCATGGTGCCCGCGGCCCCCTCCATGACCCCGTTGACCGCCTCCCGCCAGGCCGGGAACGTGTACGCGGGGAACTGACGCAGCACGGTGTCCGCGTGCGGGCCGACCACGGCGAGGTTCAGGGACCTGTCCGCGGGCAGCGGGAGCAGTCCGGTGTCGTTGGCCGCGAGGACGACGGCGCGCCGGGCGAGTTCACGGGACAGTTCGCGCCCCTCCGCGGCGGTCGCCCGGACATCGATCGTCTCGCGCGGGTACGGGGTCTCGAACAGGCCGAGCGCGAACTTGGCCCGCAGCACCCGCAGCACCGAGGTGTCGACGACGCTCTCGTCGAGGTCCTTGTTCCGCACCAGTTCGACAAGCCCCTCCCCGTACCCGTACGGGACCGGGAACTCGACGTCGAGTCCGGCGGTGAGCGCGAGCCGGGCGGCCTCGGCCGGTGTGGCGGCGGCCTTCTGGGCGTTCACGGCCAGGGGGAGGGAGTCGTAGTCGGAGGAGACGAAGCCGTCGAAGCCGAGGACGTCGCGGAGCAGGGTGGTGAGGATTTCGCGGTCGAAGATCACGGGCACGCCGTCGAGGGCGGAGTAGGAGTTCATCACGGAGGCGAGCCCGGCGAGATGGATCGCCGCCTCGAAGGGATAGGCGTAGAGGTCACGCAGACGGCGCGGACCGAGATCCACCGACGCCTGGTTGCGGCCGCCGAGCGAGGCGGCGTATCCGAGGAAGTGCTTCGCCGTGGCGATGACACCCTCGCGCAGGTCGTCGCCCTGCATGCCCTGGGTGTACGCGACGGAGAGCGCGGCGGCGAGGTAGGGGTCCTCGCCGTACGTCTCGTGCACGCGGCCCCAGCGGGGGTCGAGCGCGATGTCCATCACCGGGGAGAGGACGTGTGCGATGCCCGCGCGGCGCAGCTGGCGGCGGGTCAGGTCGCTCATCGCCCGGACGAGGTCGGGGCTGAAGGTGGCGCCCAGGCCGATCGCCGTCGGATACACCATGTGCCCGCCCGCCAAGGGGCCGTTGAGGGCCTCGGCGTGGAACAGGGCCGGGATGCCGAGACGGGTGCGCGTGAGGAACTGTTGCTGCACCGCGCCGACCAGTTTCGCCAGCTGTGCGGGGTCATCGGTGATCAGCTGGGCGATGTGCCCGGGCGGACAGGTGGCGAGCACCTTCTCCACGGAACCGGCGAGCACGGAGCCGTCGGGGTTCACGAAGGTCCAGGGAAGGAAGGAGCTGAGCTGCCCGCATTTCTCCTCCAGAGTCATCTGCCGCAGCAACAGCTCGGCGCGCTCGGACGCGGCGAGGGTGGTGTCCAGGTGGAGCGGGCGAGCGGGGGACAAGGGCACCGTCCTCGTTCCGGAAGGCGGGTAAGGGCAGGTCAGGCGCAGCGGGTCGTTCGGGGTGCGCGTCGGCTCCCGACGGCCGCCCTCGACGGGCAGGAGACATGGCCTCCACGGTTCGCCCGTCCTGGCCTGTAGAACGTTACACGTCAGGTGTCGCGAAGGACAAGCCATTCCGCCCCGGCCGGACCTGGCTCGACGCCAAGGGTGAGCGCGTCCAGGCCCATGGCGGCCCGATCCTGCACGAGGACGGCGTCTGCTACTGATACGGCGAGAACAAGGGCGGAGCGAAAGCTGACGGGGGAGGAGACTCAGCGTCGGCTCGCAGGATGTTCGCCAGGACGACGGCGTCCTGACGGTCGGACTTTTAACGGGAGACGAAATGTCGGTCCCGTTAGGCGGATTCGTCACACCACAACCGGCTTCACCTGCGCAGACGCCATCGAGCACATGATCCCCGGACCGAGGGACCAGCGGGCCAGCCGCCGACGCCGCGGCAGCCAAGGCGGCAGACCCGCAGGCGCCGCAGTCGCCGAACGAGGAAGCACGGGGCGGAGCTGGACACGTCGACACGTCGTCGACGCCCCGCGCAGACCGGTCCGCGGGCCGAGCAACGCGGGCGGCGGCGCGGTGACCGCGAGCGTCGGTCTGCCGGGCAGCAGGCGGGTGGAGTGGACGTCGGTGTTCGTCGGTTTCGACGACGCTCACGTAGGGGTCGCTGTCCGCTGGAGGCGGCTGGGCATGCTCAGCCATGCTCAGTTCTCGGTGACCGCGCAGTGGCTCTGCCGGCGCCTGCTCCGCAGCGGCGTCGTCAGACCCGCGCCGAGTGAGACCAGGGCGCCGAGGCAGGCCAGTGACAACGCGGCCCGGACACCGATCGATTCGGTCAGGAATCCCGCGGTGGCCGCGCCGAGGGGCTGACCGCCCCAGGCGATCATGCGTGCGGTGGTGTTCACCCTGGCCTGGAGGTGGCCGGGAGTGACCTGTTGGCGGACGACGATGCCGTTGAGGCTGACGAAGGTGTTCGCGGCCTGCCACAGGGTGAGGGCGACGAGTCCGGCCGCCAGTCCGGGGAGGTTCGCCCAGCAGGCCAGGAATACGGCGTTGGCGGCGAGTCCGCCGAGGGTGATCCAGCCCACGGGCGCCGTCTTCTGGAGGCGCGGCAGGACGGTGGCGGCGAGCAGCGCGCCGAGCGCTGCGGCGACCCAGAACAAGCCGATCCGCCCGTCGTCCGGAGTCAGTCCGAACCGGCGCACGGCCACCACGACGATCAGCCCGACCACAGCTCCTTCGGTGAAGCTGTTTCCGATCCCGAGGAGGGACAGTGGCCGGATCAACGGGTGGTGGCGTATGTAGCGCAGTCCCTCGGCGATGTCGGCCAGCGTTGCACGCACACCCTTTCCTTCGGAGGCGGGAGGGGCCGCCGGAAGCGGCAGCCGGGCCAACAGCAGGGACGCGGAAGCGTAGCTGAGCGCGTCGAGGGCGATCGCGGTGGGGGCGTCGACAAGCGCGATCAGAGCTCCGGCTGCCGAGGGCCCCACCAGGCCGATGAGGGTGCCGGCACTCATCATGCGGCTGGTCGCGGTGGCGACGCCGTCACGTCCGACCAGAGTGACGAGCGCGCCGAAGGCCGCGGCGTCGAAGAAGACGAAGGCGCAGGAGACGGCCGGCCCGGTGAGCATCAACTGGAGGGTGGTGAGAACGTCGAGTGCGGCTGCCACCGGTATCGCCGCGATGAGGGCGGCGCTGCACCAACTGCACAGCGTCAGGGTCCGGCGGTGGTGCCACCGGTCGGCGAGAGCGCCGGCGGGCAGTCCGAGTACGAGGTATGGCAGGGCTTCCAGTGCGGTGAGGAGTCCGCTGAGCGCGGCGCTGCCGGTGCGCTGGTAGAGCAGGACGGGCAGCGCGACCGCGGTGACAGCGGAGCCCGCCCAGGAGACGGCGCGGGCGGTGAGGAACAGGCCGAAGCCGGTGCGGGAGGCGGTGGCCACGAGCGTGACTCCTGGGGGTGGAGGACTCAGAGGAGTGGACATTGGAACCCCGGGTGGCCCGAGGCCGCCCGGAATCGGCCCATGTGCGCTCAGAAGGCGTCCGGGTGGAGCGCCTTGGCGAGGGCGAGGGTGCCGTCGACGGCCCTCAGCTCCGAGAAGTCGGCGGCGGGTACGGCGACGAGGCGATGCGTGCGGACGGCCTTGGTCGCGCCGAGGTGTTCCTTGAGCCACCGCTCGGAGGCGGAACGGTCGGCGTCGCCCGTGTAGTGGTAGACGAGGACGTCGGGGTTCCGCTTGGCCAGTGCCTCGACCGACAAGGGCGCGAAGTTGCTGCCCTTGGGCACATCCTCGCCCAGCACGTCGATGCCTCCGGCCCGGCGCACGATGTCCGAGTACAGGCCGCCGGCGAGCGCGTACAGCTGCTTGTCGACGATCTGGACCATGGCCGCCGATGTGGCCGGCCGCCCCTTGAGCGCGGTGTCGACGGCGGCGAGGCGCTTGCCGACGTCGGCGATCGCCTCGGCGGCGGGTGCGGAGACGTCCAGGAGGGCGCCGAGGGAGGCGAGGTCGGTCGTGGTGGCGTCAAGGGTGGCGGTGCCGGTGGTGTCGGGGCAGAAAGCGCTGTCGATGTAGACGGACACCCCCAGCTTCGCCAGCTCGGCGATGGTCGGCAGCTTCTTGCCGTCGAACTGGTACTCGCCGTCCGCGAGGATGAAGTCGGGGCGGGCGGAGAGCAGCGCCTCGCGGGAGATCTCCCCAGGTGCGAGGACCTTCACCCTTGCGGACGCGTCGGCGTAGGCGGGCTTGGGCGGCGACTGGTCGGTCCAGGTCCGGCCCGCGATCCTGCCTTCCAGCCCGAGCTCGAGAAGCAGCTCGGTGTTGGAGGGGAAGAACGACACGATGCGCTGCGGTGCACGCTCCACGCGGACGGTGCGGCCGCAGTTGGGGACCTGCGCCGGGTACGTCGTACGGGCGCCCCGGCCGGTGGCGCCCCCTGCTGCGGCCGTGTCGGCTTGGGGCTTCGCCGTGCTCTGGGCGGCCGGGCCGCCGCAGGCGGTGAGCAGGGCGGTCACGGTGAGTCCGAGGGCGGCCGCCGCGGCCGTCGTGCGGATGGACGTAGGGGTCTTCACGGGGCTACTCCGACGGGGCTGGTGTGCGTGCGGGGGCGAAGCTCAACTGGGGGCGGCCGGTGAGCGGGTGAGCGCCGAGAGCGGCCCGCACGCCGAAGACGTCATCGAGGAGCTCGGGCGTGAACACGTCCTGCGGCGGGCCCGTGGCGACGAGATGTCCGTCGCGCAGGACGTGGACGCGGTCGCAGTAGGCGGCCGCGAGGTTGAGGTCGTGCAGGGCAGTGAGGGTGGTCACCTTCAGGTCCCGGACGAGTTCCATCAGATCCAGCTGGGTTCCGATGTCGAGGTGGTTGGTCGGCTCGTCGAGGACGAGGAGATGGCCGCCCTGGACCAGGGCCCGGGCCAGCAGGACGCGCTGTTTCTCTCCTCCCGAGAGCGTGTCGTACAGGCGGTCGGCGGCGTGCTCCATGCCGACACGGGCGAGGGCGTCCGCGACGGCGGCCCGGTCGCCGGGGGCGTCGCGGGTCCAGGCGCCCCGGTGCGGGGTCAGTCCGGCCGTTGCGATCTCGGCGACGGTGAAGTCGAAGACGGCCGGGTTCTCCTGGGGCACCACCGAGATCCGCCGTGCCGCGTCACGCGTGCCGAGGGTCCGCCATACGTCGTCGCCGCCGACCAGGATCGCGCCCGTGGTGGGGCGCAGCGACCGGTAGACGGCCCGCAGCAGGGTGGACTTGCCGCTGCCGTTGGGTCCGACGATGCCGACGATCTCGCCGGGGGAGACG
This sequence comes from Streptomyces sp. NPDC001027, assembly GCF_040299045.1. NCBI lineage: Bacteria > Bacillati > Actinomycetota > Actinomycetes > Kitasatosporales > Streptomycetaceae > Streptomyces > Streptomyces sp. NPDC001027. The sequence goes on along the minus strand of NZ_JBEPBI010000175.1, from coordinate 7,075 downwards.
TGCAGGGTCGCCCTGACGACGATGGGCAGGCCGTCGAGGTCGAGGCTGACGGCGTCCAGAGCAACGTCGCCGAGGTCCGAATCCGTCGGGCCGGTCATCAGGATTCACCTGCCGTTCGGCGGTCGCGGCGCAGCAACCACAGGAAGAAGGGCGCCCCGGCCACGGCGGTGACGATGCCGAGGGGCAGTTCCAGCGGGGCGGCGGCCGTTCGGGCGGCCAGATCGGCCAGGAGCAGGAAAAGGGCGCCGGTGAGCGCGGTGGCGGGCAGCAGCGCGCGGTGGTCGGCGCCGATGAGGAGCCGCACGCAGTGGGGAACGATCAGGCCGACGAAGGAGATGCCGCCCGCGACGGCGATGACCGCGGCGGTCAGCACGGCGGCGACGGCGAGGAGTTGCAGGCGCAGGGCCTGCACCGGCACGCCGAGGAGCACGGCCGTCTCCTCTCCCATGGCCAGGGCGTTCAGGGAGCGCCCGCACAGCAGGAGCCACAGGGTGCACACCGCGACCACGGCGGCGGGCGGCCCGAGGTCGTCCCACTGGGCGCCGGCCACCGACCCCAGCAGCCAGAAGAGCACCCCGGAGAGCTGGTCGGGCCGGGCCCGCAGCTGGAGGTAGCTGGTCGCGCCCTGGAGGAGGTAGGACACGGCGACTCCGGCCAGCACCAGCCGGGCGGGCGCGAGAGATCCGCCCCGGCGCCCCAGGGCGACGACGAGGACGAGAGCGCCGCACGCCCCGGCGAACGCGGCGGCGGACACCCCGATGTGCAGCGGACCGGCGAGCCCGGCGGGGGCCAGGGTGAGGACGGCGACGGCTGCCAGGGAGGCCCCGGAGGTGACGCCGAGGACGTAGGAGTCGGCGAGGGGGTTGCGGACCACGGTCTGGAGTACCGCTCCGACGACGGCCAGGCCCGCGCCCGCGACCATCGCGAGCAGCGTGCGGGGGACGCGGGATCCCCAGACGATGGCGTCGTCGATCCCGGACACGGTGGCCGGGCGACCCTGGCCCGTGAGGTGGGACGTGATGTCGTGCCAGACGACGTCGATGGGCAGGGAAGCAGCGCCCAGCGCGACGGAGACGAGTCCGGCGACGGGCAGGAGGAGCAGCAGGGCGCTCACCAGCGCGGAGGCGGAGAGCAGTCGGCCCCGGGCGGCGGCGGGACCTGCGCGGCCTCGGGGCGGCACGGTGGTCACCCGGCCGGGACGCAGGCTCCTGCGGGCGTGCCCGTACTCCTGCCGGGCCGAGGCGGTGTCGCCGACGGGGTGCGGCGGCGGGACGGTCACGGCGGGTTCCTTCGGGATCGGACTCAATGGGGCAGGGGGAGGGATCGCCGGGGCGCGCCCGCCAGTGAGTCGGCAAGCCGGGTGCCGCCGAGGAAGGGCAGTCCGGCGGCCGTGTTCGAGTACAGGCCCGGAACCAGGACGCGGACCACGTGCAGGCCCGCGGCGCGGACGTCGGGGGTGGTCACGTCGACGACCACGGGACGATGGCCCGCCGAGGCCATGCGGTCGACGACAGCCTCCAGCAGATCCGCGCCGTCCGCGGAGGCGGCCGGCTCGGGACGTGACTGCGGCCCCTCGGTCAGGGCGATCCGCAGTTCGGCCTCGAAGGCGGCCTGGGCACGCGGGTCCAGGTACAGCTGGAGGTGACAGCCGTAGTCGACGACGTCGCGCAGGTCGTGGCGGTACGCGTCGGCGTAGCCGCGGTCGCGCCGCCAGGGTTTGAGGGGGCTGCGGGGATCGGCGGCGGCCCGCATGTACGGCCCGTCAGGGTCGTCGTAGTCGGCGGCGAACAGCTGAAGTTGCAGCGCTTCGCCGTACGCCTTGAGCGCCGCGTCCCCGGTGTCGGAGCGGGCGGCGACGCCGAGGGTGAGGTGGCCGGTGACGGCGTCGCGGACCAGCGCCCCGGCCACGGGCATGCCGAACACCGCGGGAAAGGAGAGGAATCGGGTGTCGAGATGCGCGCCTGGGCCGCGCGCGAACTCCTCCAGCCATGGCTCGGGCGTCAGGGGGCGGACCCCGGCGCGGCCGTGCCAGCCGAGGGTCATGGCGTCCCGTTCGACGATCTCGCCCAGCGCGCCCAGGCAGGCGTCGCGCAGGGTCGGTCCGGCCGCCAGGCCCGCCTGGATGACGGGGTTGGTGCGCGGACCGCGCTGTTCGACGTCGGCCGACACGTACGAGACCCACACGAGCGAGGCCGGGACGAGTACGGACCGGCCGTCGGCCAGGTCGGCGCCTTGCGCCCAGTCCACGGTGAGTTCTCGGGTGAACTCGGCTAGAGGGAAGTCCGGTTCGGCGTACTGGGCGGGTGCGTAGAGGGCGAGAGACTCGGGGTCGAGGGCCCGTACTCCGCGTGCGCACAGCTCGCCGTAGGAGGCGCGGACCAAGCCGTCGGGCACCAGGTTGCCGCAGTAGCGTTCGGCGGCCTCCCCGAGCGCGGCTCCGAGGGCTGCCTCAGGCTGGGCGAAGGCGTAGCCGGCTCCGGCGGAGTCGGCGGGCCAGGGGCAGAAACGGGAGGTGTCGCCGAGTTCGGAGGCGATGAGTTCGAAGCCGGCCGGGAAGTGGGCGGGGATCGGCGGGCGGGTCAGCCGGCGCACTATGCCGGTGCGCGGGTCGGTGAGCAGCGGGTAGGGCATGGGCGGGGTTCCTTGTCGCTCGTCCCTGTGGACGGGGTCAGGCCAGGGGCATGGGATGCGGGTACAGCTCGTCCTCGCCGAGCGGTTCCGGCACCAGGCCGAGTTCGACCGGGATCCGGTAGAGGCGCTCGCCGCCCAGGTGAGGGAAGGCCGGCGGGGCGTTGCCGATCAGTCCGGGGACGATGACGCGGACCACGGCGAGACCTGCGGCGGCGACGTCGGGCGTGGTCAGGTCGACGCTGTAGGCGCGCAGCCCGGCTGCGGCGAGCCGATCCAGGTAGTGGCCGCGCGGGTCCTCGGCGCATACCCGGGGCAGGTCGGCGAAGGCGAGGCTCGCGGTGCCGCGCAGCCGGTCCAGCGGGGCTCCCTGCATCCTCGGGTCGAGGTAGAGCTGGGCTATGGCGGGCAGGTCGGTGAGGTCGCGGTAGTCGCCGCGGAACGCGTCCCGGTACGAGCGGTCGGCGCGGAAGGGCCGGAAGACGTGGCTCTCCAGGGTGCCGGCGCCGACCGCCTGCCACACCTCGCTGTCCGGTTCGGCGAGCTGGCGGGTGAGGGAGTACAGCCCGTACGCCTCGACGAGTGCCTTCTCGGCGGCGGCCTCGGGCGTCGCGCGGCAGGCACTTCCGAAGGCCACCATGCCCCGCTCGGCGTCCTCCAGGAAGGCGGCGGCGACCGGCACGCCGAACGGGGAGGGGATGTGGAGCAGCCGTACGTCCGGGCCCGCGCCCTCACCCGGCGCCGGGCCGCCCAGCCGCGCGGTCACGGTGGCCGCGTCCGCCTCGGAGAGGGCGGCGGCCGGGGCGCCGGTACTCCACCAGATGGTGGTGGCATCGCGCTCGAGGAGCTCTTCGAGCGCGAAGCGTTCGGCGTGGGCCGGGTTCTCGCCGGCGGCGATGCCGGAGTAGACGAGGGAGTGCACGGCGGGCTCGGCAGCGCGGGGGCCGTGGTGGTAGTCGAGCCAGGCGAGCGAGGCGGGGACCAAGGTCTCGGCGCCGTCGTGCAGGTCCCGGCCGAGGGTCCAGGCCACCGGGAGATCTCGCCGGAACGGGGTGAACGGGAAGCCGGGTGTGCCGTATTGGGCGGGCGAGTACAGAGCGAGCGTCGTGGGATCCAGAGGGTTTCGGCCCTCTGCGACGAGCTCGTCGTAGGAGGAGACGCGCAGGCCGTCGGGGACGGCGTTGCCGCAGTACCGCTCGACGGCCTCCCCGACGGCGGCCCGCCGGGCCCGGTCGTGGTCGCCGGCGGCCGCGCCGAAGCCGAAGCGGTCGGCGAGCCAGGGCGCGAAGACGTCGGTGCGGGCCACGCTGGCGCCGTAGCCGACCCACATCCGGGGCAGTCCGGGGCGGCGTCGCTGCGGTTCGAGCCGGGTGATCAGCCCGGTGCGGGCATCGAGCAGTGCGGTGCTCACGGGTTCGTCTCCTCGGCGGGGTGGTGGCCGGGCGCGCGGTCGCCGGGTGTGGGCAGGATCAGCCGGGTCCCGTCGACGGGCCCGGTGAGGACGGTCTGCCGGGAGGGTGCGCAGACGGTTCCCCGGTAGCGGTCCTCATGGGTGCCCAGGGCGCGCGCCAGCCGGGGGAAGTCACTGCTGGTCACCTCGAGTTGGATGCGTGATCCGGCCGGCAGGGTGACGGAGACCGGGCCGAGCGGGATCTCGAACCGCCCGCTGTCGTCTCCGTCCAGGCCGGAGTCGACGCTGCCATGGGCGAGCTCCAGGCAGCGGCCGTCCGCAGTGAGCTCGTTCCAGCGCACGATCCAGTCCGTGGACGGCGCAGTGGTGAGCGCGTTCACGACGACGACCGGTGCGCCCGCCACCGTCAGGGGGGCGTCGAGCGGCGCGCTGGTGAAGCGCACCGCGTCGGTACGGCTCGCGAGCGGGGCGCGGTCCACGGCCGGCTGTCGTGACGGATACGGGTCGGCCGGGTCGTAGCGGAAGCGGCGTTGTCCACCGCGCGCGGGAACGGGCCGGGCAAGCGTGCCGTCGTGGTGGGCGTACCACACCGTATCGATGCCCGGCGGTGGCCAGGACGTGCCCGTCCACCAGGTATCGGCGCCGACGGTGAAGACCTTGGCCTCGCTGTGGGCGCCGGATCCGGCCTCCTCGGCGAGCACCCTTCGGAGCCAGTTGAGTTGGAGAGCACCGAGGTCCAGCCGGGAGGCGGGTCCGTGTTCCCGGTCTCCGATCCGGGTGCCCGGAGCGAACGCCAGGTCGTGCCCCCACGGGCCGATCACCAGGGAGCGGGGCGGCCGCGGGGTCAGGGCGCTGCCGGCCCGGTGGAAGTGTTCCAGCACCTCGTCGACCAGCAGGTCGTACCAGCCACCGATGTGCAGGGCCGCGGCCGGGAGCTTCTCCAGTTCGGCCGTGTCCGGCCCTTCGGCGCGGTGGTGCGGACCGTTCTCGACGACGGGAGCCCAGCCGGGGAGGCGGGCGCCGAGACGCTCGCCCAGCTCCATGACCGGTAGGTGCTCCAGCAGCCGCGGCTGCTCCCTGAAGACGTGGGCGGTCAGCCCGTCCCGGCTGGTCCTGGCGTCGGCGCGCTCCAGCCACCATGAGGCGTGCTCGGCGAGCCGCAGGATGCCGCTGCGCTCGAACTTGGTGCGGCCCAGGGCCATGGACGGGCCCATGCTGACGACGGCCGGCACCGCTTCCGGGCGCTCCGCGGCGAGCGCCCAGGCGGTGTGGCCGGCGTAGGAGCCGCCGTAGGCGACGAGCCGTCCGTCGCTCCACGGCTGTGTGAGGATCCAGTCGGCCAGCACGGCCCCGTCGCCGCGCTCGTTGCGGTACGGCTGCCAGTGGCCGTCCGAGTCGTAGCGTCCCCGCACGTCCTGGACGACGTACGCGAACCCGCGCCCGCGCCAGCCCGTCCCCTCGGCGAGGTGGGCACTGCGCCCGTAGGGGGTGCGGGTCACCACCGTGGTCACGGGCCACTGCGCACGCGGGGGCAGATGGATGTCGACGGCGAGCGGGATCCCGTCCCAGCCGGGCACCCGTTCGTTGGCCCGCAGCATGTCCGGGGGAGGGGTGCTCATCCCGCCGTCCTCAGCGCGTGGGCGGTCACGGGCAGGGGCAGGACACGGTGGCGGTCGAGCGTGGCGGTGGCCGGATCGAGCACCAGTTGAACGCCATCGGCAGCGGCGGCGCCGAAGGCGCGGTGGCGCAGCAGATCCTCGACCAGCAGACCGGCGATCACCGCGGTCGCGGCATCCGACGGCCAGGGAACGGGTGGCAGGGCGTACGGGCTTGCGTCCCGGTGACCGGCGTCCAGGTAGGCCCAGTGTGCGGCGAGCTCGTCCGGGAGGTCGGCGGCGGCGAGAATCCGGCCTCGGGTGTCTGCGTACCCAGGGCTGCGCCCGGGCACGAACAGGGGCCCCAGGACGAAGCGCAGTCCTTCGGCGTGGCACCGATGCCACGGTGTCCCGTACTTGCTGCACCAGGCGTCCACCTGCCGCCAGTGCGTGTCGGGCAGCCAGCCCGCGCACGAGACGACCACGTCGGCGCTGCGCACCGCTGCTTCGCCGAGCGGGCCGACGCTCACCTCGGCCGTGGACGGTAGAAGCCGGGCGACGGCGTCGCCCACCGGAGTCCCGCCCTCGATGTGGACGGCCCACGCGGTGTCCGCGTCGTCTGCCCCGGCGACGGCCAGCACACCCCGTTGCCTCAATGCCGTGTCCAGGGCGAGGGCCTCGCCGTCGCAGGGTGCTTCGGCCGTCGCGCCGTAGGCCCGCGAACGGGCTTCGGCCAACAGGTCCTTGGGGCCACGGATGCGGGTGAACCGACCGTCCGGCGCGCCGAGCCGCCATTCTCCGTCGGGCCCCTCGTAGAGGTGATGCCCGGGTGCGATGCGATCCATGGGACGTTGCGCCTTCCTCGGCGGTGCGTGCTGGTGTTACCGGGCTGGGTCGTTGGGCGCCGCCGCCCGCGGGGATTCCCGCGGGCGGCGGCTCATCGACTGATCAGGCGGACCAGGCGAAGGGGTTGTGCACGAGAGCGTTGGTGCCCGGCCCCTGCGGTGCGGCCAGCGAGCCGTCGGCCGCGAGCTCCTCGAAGGCGAAGGGGTTGTGCACGAGAGCGTTGGTGCCCGGCCCCTGCGGTGCGGCCAGCGAGCCGTCCGCCGCGAGCTCCTCGAAGGTGAGCGACATGTAGTACTCCTTATTTCTTAACGAAAACGATTGTCGTTTCCAGGTGAGGCTGACACTAGGCCGCAGCGGCACGTTGTGCAAGGGGCGTCTCGTGAGTCGATCCGCAAGGCGCCCACCACTGCGGACGATCAGCCGCATGTCCGAGTGTCAGAACGTCGCGGAGAAGAGCGGCACCGGCAACCTGCAGGTCTTACCCGCCGGAACGCCCAACGCCCGCACCTGCAGGGGAGGAAGCGGGCACCCAGCCGAAGAGCAGGCGCATGTCTTCGATGCCAAGGCTACGGACGGCGGCCGACCGCGCGCTGTA
>NZ_JBEPBI010000174.1:0-16519 GCF_040299045.1 Streptomyces sp. NPDC001027 | reverse complement strand
GCGCGCCGGGCAGGCCGCCGGATCCCGCGCGCGCCCTGTCGGGACCCGGGCGTCGCGGCGGGTCCGGTTCACGTCCGGCTCATGGGTGTTTGGCACACTGGCCGGACCCCGGTGAAAGAGGTCCCGCATGTCCATGGTCGGCCACCTGCGCAAAGTCGCGAATCTGGCGCGGCGCAGCCGACGGCGCGTGGACCTCAGCCATCCGGCCCGCTCGCCGCTCGGCTCGACGGTCGTCAACTGCGTCGTCTACCGCGACGGAGTCCGCCGACCGGCAACCGACTCCGTGGAGGAGGCCGTGCGGTACGCCCGCAAGCACCGGGGCGCGTTCGTCTGGCTGGGACTGCACGAGCCGAGCGCGGAGGAGTTCGCCGGGGCCGCCGAGCTCTTCGGTCTGCATCCGCTGGCCGCCGAGGACGCCGTGCACGCCCGCCAGCGCCCCAAGGTCGAACAGTACGGCGACGTCCTGTTCGCCGTGTTCAACACCGTGACCTATGTCGAGCACACCGAACTGACCGCGACCAGCGAGGTCGTCGACACCGGGTCGATCATGGTCTTCACCGGCCCCGACTTCGTCGTCACCGTGCGCCACGGTCGGCACGGCTCCCTCGGACCCCTGCGGGAGGACCTCGAGGCGGATCCACAGCAACTGGCGAAGGGCCCCTCCGCGATCCTGCACGCCATCGCCGACCACGTCGTCGACGACTACGTCACCGTCGCGGACGCGGTGCAGGGCGACATCGAGCAGGCCGAGACCGACGTGTTCTCCCCGCTCAGCCCGCGAACCGCCGACGCCGGCCGGATCTACCAGCTCAAACGCGAACTCCTCGAGTTCAAGCGCGCCGTCGTCCCGCTCACCCGCCCCCTCGACCGGCTCGCCACCGAGCCGAGGAGCTGCGTCGACCCGGAGATACAGACGTACTTCCGCAACGTCGCCGGCCATCTGCTGCGCGTCACCGAGCAGATCGCCGCCTTCGACGCCCTGCTCGACTCCATCCTGCAGGCCCATCTGGCGCAGGTCACCGTCGCCCAGAACGAGGACATGCGCAAGATCACCGCCTGGGCCGCGATCATCGCGGTGCCCACCATGGTGTGCGGCGTGTACGGCATGAACTTCGACCACATGCCCGAACTGCGCTGGCGCTTCGGCTACCCGCTCGCCCTCGCCGTCATGGCCGCCGCCTGTGTCGTCATCCACCGTGGCTTCAAACGCAACGGCTGGCTCTAACTTGATCTTTAACCTGCGGTCTCGAACGGCGTCTCGTACTTGATCACTCGGGTTGGTGACTGGACGTATCGCCGCCCTCTGCCGCCGCACCGAACGGGAAGGGTCAGTCCGCTTTGCGGAAGACGAGCACCTCCGTGGAGGCGACGCCCAGGGGCGCCGTGAAGCTCGCCTCCAGGCTGCAGCCGAGCGACGCGAAGAGGTCCACGCACATGGTGCGGGGCAGGGCGGCCGGAAATGAGCCGTGCCCCGTCCCCCCTTCCGTCGCCCAGGTGCGCACCGTGGCCGGGTCCAGACAGGTCTCGGTCATGACGTCGAAGACGATCCGGCCGCCGGGCCGTGTGACACGTGCCATCTCGAAGAAGTAGCGGACGGCGCAGAGGAACGTCACGGTGTTGAAGACCTTGTGCGCCTGAACGAGGTCGACGCTGCCGTCGGGAGTCGGCGCGAGACTGGACCCCTCGGTCGGCCGGGCGATCACCCCGAACGTGTTCACCAGGTACTCGGCCCAGGGCGCCGCCGTCTCGTAGATCTCGTAGCGGTCCGGCGCACACTCCTTGAGCGTCTTCTCCAGGTACCGTCCGGAGCCGGGGCCGATCTCCAGCACCGTCTTCGGGCCGGCGGCGAAGACGCCGAGAGCGCGCAGTTCGTCGACGGTGGACTGGGTCGCCCCGGGCGTCCCGTTCATCACCGCGTCGATGTGGTCGCCGACCGACAGACCGGACGCCCGTGCAGCCCGCATCGTCGCCTCGAAGGGGATGAAGTCGTCGACGCCCCCCAGGTTGTCGCTGCTGCGCACGATGTCGAACCCCGTGCGGCTCAACAGCCGCCTGGCTCCGGACTTCCACGCCGACGTGCCCTTGCCTGCTGCGCTCATCAGGCATCTCCCCAGGTCGTTGCCACCTTCGGGGTCAGCATAGGATTTTCGGACTCCGAAGCGCAGCAAGACGGCGAATTAGCTCATTCGGCGAGATACCGCCCTGCGGACGCTGCCGCCCGCGGGCCGGGACGACGGATGCTCTCGTGTCCGACCGCGATGCGGGAACCGCGGAGGCACCAGGCAGACTCTGCGTGTAAGTAGTCACTTCGCGCAAAAGGATGAGCAACGGATGATCACCCTTACCAAGGAAGACGGCCCGGCCGACCTGGACGGCGTCACTCGCCTGTCCATCGGAGTCTCCTGGGACCCGACCGCCGGCAGCAGCGGCGGGGTGCTGGGCAAGCTGCGCCGCAAGACCGGCACCGACCTCGACCTGATCGCCGTCGCCATGCAGGGCGGGGATCCGGTGCGCCTCGCGGGGCTCGACTCGCTCGACCCGATGGGCAACGGCTCGCTGGTGCACAGCGGTGACAACCAGACCGGGCACGGGGACGGGGACGACGAGACGGTGACCGTCGAGTTCGCCCGGATACCGGCCAACATCACGTCGATCGTGTTCGTCGCCGCGGCCTACAAGAAGGGCAGCTCCTTCCAGAAGGCGCGCAACATCAGCTTCAAGGTCTATGACGCGACCGGCGGCAACTCCCAGCAGGTCGCCGACATCTGGCCGAGCCTGCTCACCCAGGACAACGGCTGCGCCGTGGCGAAGGCCGTGCGGGTCGGCGGCAGTTGGAAGCTCGAGGTGATCAACGTGACGGGAAAGGTCAAGCAGGGCGACGAACACGCCCTGATGCGTTTCGCCGTCAGCAAGTAGCGCGGTGCGCTCGCGTGACCGGCGAGGGCGCAGTCGCGCACTCGCCGGTCCGGTCGAGCCGTGGCGACGGATGTTCAGCGGGTGCTCGGCGGGGAGTCAGTGGAGACTCAGTTGAGCGTCCACTTCTGGTTGGCGCCGCCCGTGCAGTCCCCGCGCGGGTCCTGGTCGACGGAGAGGGCCTCGGGGTCGGTGAGGACGTCGCGGGTCTCCGTGCTCATCGTGGCCACGTTGTCGCCGGCCAGCAGCGGGGCGCCGGCGAGGATGCGGGCGGTGATGCGTCTGACCTGGAGTCGGGCAGCGGTGGCGGGGGCCATTCGCGCACGTCACCTCGCCCGGCGTTCCCCCGCGTCCGGCTGCTCCAGGTGGGAGGCGAGGACCGCGGCCTGCACCCGGCGCTGCACGCCCAGCTTGGCCAGCAGACGGGAGATGTGGTTCTTCACGGTCTTCTCGGAGAGGTAGAGCCTCGTGCCGATCTCGCGATTGGTCAGCCCCTCGCCGATCAGGGCCAGGATGTCCCGCTCACGCGGTGACAGGCTCGCCAGCTCGGACGGCACGGCGGGGGCGTCCGCCGGGTCGGCCCGCAGCGAGCGCATCAGACGGGCCGTGGTCGCGGGGTCCAGCATCGACTGGCCCGAGGCCACCGTGCGCACCGCCGACACCAGGTCGGATCCCCTGATCTGCTTCAGGACGTAACCCGACGCACCGGCCATGATCGCGTCGAGCAGGGCCTCCTCGTCGTCGAACGAGGTCAGCATCAGACAGGCCAGGTGCGGCATCCGGCTGCGCAGCTCCCGGCAGACCGAGATCCCGTCGCCGTCCGGCAGCCGCACGTCCAGGACGGCGACGTCGGGGCGCAGCGCTGGGCCGCGGGCGAGCGCGTGGTCGACGGTGCCCGCGTCGCCGATCACCGAGATGTCGGGCTCGGCCTCGAGGAGGTCGGCCAGACCGCGGCGGACGACCTCGTGGTCGTCCAGCAGAAACACCCGGATCGGGTCCTGCTCGCTGAACGTGCGCGGCTCTGGCATGGTGATCCCTCGTTTCCCGGCAAAGGACGGGCTGCGACCGGCTCCTGACTACGATCCTCACGCGCCCGGGCCGGATGCACCAGGGCCGACCGGCCCTACTCCCGCACCGGCGCCGGGACCGGCGAGGCTCAGATGAGACTGCCGGCGCCGTAAGGGGCGTACAGGTCGAGGAGGCGGGTCCGGGCCGACCGCAGACGGTGGGCGAGGACCTGGCCCACCCACTGGCCGACCTCCTGCCCCAGCGCCGGGTCGTCCCGGCACATCGACCGGACGGCGGTGGCGTCGAACTCGTAGGCCCGCACCGGCGTCATCGCCTCGGCGCCCAGCTGCCAGGCGTGCGGCCGGAACAGCCAGGACCAGCCGACCAGTTCGTTGTGGCCGAGGCTCTCGATGACGGCGGCCCGACGGCCCGGCACGTGCATGTCGAGATCGACCCTGCCGGTGCGGATGATCCAGAAGCGGTCGGCGCGCTCGCCCTCCTCGAACAGACGCGTTCCCTGGGGGACGCAGACCTCGCGTGCGAAGCGCATGAGTCGTTCGCGGTGTTCGGCGGACAGCGAGCGCACGATGTCGGGGGTGGCGGTGGCGGGCATGACGGGCCTCCCTTGCGGTGCTTCGGGGCTTGCGAGGACAGCGTGCTCCGCGCCGACGACGAGGACCATGGGCCGGGTGGTCCACTGATCGGGCCCTTCGGCGCACAAAGGCCCGCTTCGGCGTCCCGAGGGGCGACAGCGTGCGTGATCCGGGAGCGGTTCGGGGAGCGGGGCGCGGCCGCCTACGGACGGTCGAGCCATGCGCGGTAGGCGGCCACCGCCGTCGGCAGGGTCGGGAAGACGAGATCCGCGCCGACCGACTGCGCGAGGCCGTACTTCTCGAGGTCGTCCAACAGGTCCTGCTTCACCCGGGCGAGGGCGAAGACGATGCCGCGGTGGACCAGTTCGCGTCGCAGATCCTCCACCGCGTCGAGGGCGGTGATGTCGACCTCGACATTGGCCTCGGTGTTGAGGACGAACCAGCGGACCGGGGCGCTCTGCTCGTCGACGGCGGCCAGCGCGCGACGCCGGAAGTCCTCCGCGTTGGCGAAGAACAAGGGCGAGTCGTAGCGGTAGACCAGGAGGCCGGGGATGGTGCGGGCCTGCGGGTAGTCGTCGACGTCGTGCATGCCGGCCACCCCGGGGACCACACCCTCGACGGCGTCGTGCGGGCGCGCCACCCGGGTCAGCAGTTCGGCCACCGACAGGCCCACGGCCACGATCACCCCGTACAGGATGTCCAGCGCGAGGACCCCGGCGAGGCACCCGAGCGCCAGCAGCAGCTCCCTGCGGCGGAAGGACGCCAGCCGGCGGAAGCCCGCGAGGTCGATCATGCGGACTGCCGCGTAGACGACGAGCGCGCCCAGCACGGCGGAGGGCGTGCGCGTCAGCAGCGGACTGAGGAAGAGCAGCACGGCGAGCACCACCGCTCCGGCCGCCAGCGAGTACACCTGGCTGCGAGCGCCCCCCGTGGAGGCGAGCGCGGTGCGGCTGGCGCTGCTGCTCACCGGGAACCCGTGCAGCATCCCCGCGCCCAGGTTCGCCGCGCCGAGGGCGAGGAACTCCTGGTCGGCATCGAGCCCGGGGGTGTCGGCGTCGCGGTCGGCGAAGGCCCGCGCGGTGAGGATGAAGTCGGTGTAGGCGACCAGAAGCACGCCGAGCGCGGGCAGGACGAGATGCGGCAGCTCGCTCAGGTCCGGGACGGCGAGGCCCGGCAGACCGGACGGCACCTCGCCGATCACCTTCAGCCCGTACCGTCCGTCGAGGTCGAGAAGCACGACGGCGGCCGTGCCGAGGACGAAGGCGACGAGCGGGCCGGGCACGGCGGGCGCGAACCGGGCCGTCAGGAAGAGGAACGTGAGGACGACGGCGGAGAAGACGACGGTCGCCGGGTCGGCGTCGGACAGGTGGACGAAGAAGGACCACAGCTGGGGGAAGAACTCGGCGCCGCTCGTCCGCACCCCGGTCAGCTTGGGCAGCTGATCGACCGTCATGATCAGCGCCACGCCCGCCAGGTACCCGATCAGGACCGGGCGGGACAGCAGGTCCGCGAGGAAGCCCAGCCGCACCGCCCGGGCCACCAGGCAGAGCAGCCCGACCGTGACCGCGAGGGCCGCTGCCAGGGAGGCGTAACGCGCGGCGTCGCCCGCGGCGAGGGGCCCGATCACGGCCGCCGTCATCAGGGCCGTCGTGGACTCCGGACCGACCGACAGCAGCCGTGAGGTTCCGAAGAGCGCGTACAGCGCGAGCGCCGGCAGGATCGCCCACAGACCCGCCACCGGAGGCAGCCCGGCCACGCCCGCGTAGGCCATGACCTGCGGCACCAGATACGCGGCCACCGTCACCCCGGCGAGCAGATCGCCCGTCAGCCACGCTCGCCGGTAGCCGAGGAGCGCGGCCGGACCGGGCACCAGACGACGCCACCCCGCAAGGCCTCCGGCCGACCCCTTCGACATCTGCTGCCCTCCGCCGTCTTCCCGCGTGATCCACGCGGGACCAGGGTAGGTCGCGCCGGGCGGCGCACCGGTCCGCTACCGCGCGCTGCGGCGGCGCACTAACGTGACACATGATCGGACCCGTGTGCGTCCGAGCGTCGAGGGGAGTGGAGGAGCACGCGTGGGAAGCCCGGAGGAGGCCCGCGTACGGCTGCCTCAGCTGCGACTGGACGAGCTGCTGGAAGAGTTGCAGGCGCGGCTGGACGCTGCCCGCGGCACCCGCGACCGCGTGCACAGCCTGCTGGAGGCCGTACTGGCCGTCGGCCGCGAGCTGGACCTCGAACAGGCCCTGCGCAGCATCGTCGAGGCGGCCGCGGTGCTCGTGGACGCCGAATACGCGGCGCTCGGCGTGATCGGTCCGGACGGAAAGCGGCTGTCGGCGTTCCACACGGTCGGGGTCAGCGTGGAGCAGATCGCCGAGATCGGGCCGTACCCGCAGGGCCACGGCATCCTGGGCGAGCTGATCAGGCGCCCGGAGCCGCTGCGCCTGGCGAAGATCTCCGATCACCCCGCCTCGTACGGCTTCCCGGCCCACCACCCGCCGATGAACACCTTCCTCGGCGTCCCGATCCGGGTGCGCGATCAGGTCTTCGGAAACCTGTACCTGACCGAGAAGCGGGGCGGCGCGCTTTTCGACGAGGACGACGTCTCGGTCACGCTCACCCTGGCCGTGGCGGCCGGGGTGGCGATCGACAACGCCCGCCTGTACGCCGAGTCCCGGCAGCGCGAGCGCTGGCTGCGAGCGAACGCGGAGATCACCCACAGCCTCATGTCCGGCGGTGCGCGCACCGACGTCCTCGGGCTGATCGCCGAGCGGGCCGGCGAGCTCACCCGGTCGGCTCTGGCCGCGGTCGCGTCGCCGATGGAGGACACCGGTGCGCTCGCCGTGGAGGTCGCCGTCGGCACGGACGCCGAGGCGCACCGGGGCCTCGTGCTGCCCATGGACAGGAGCCTGATGGGACTGGCCTTCGCCGGCGCGGCCCCGGTCACCAGCGCCGACGTCGGCAACGACGAACGCATCTCCCTCGAGCCGCCCCGGTTCGAGGGGCTCGGTCCCGCCGTGGCCGTGCCCATCGGCACGGGCGAGACGGGCGCACGGGGTGTGGTGCTGCTGGCGCGGGAGGCCGGCGGGCCGCCGTTCTCGGCCGCGGAGACCGAGACGCTGCAGGCGTTCGCCGCACAGGCCGCCATCGCCATGGAGCTGGCCGAACGCCGTGCGGACGCCGAGCAGATCGCCGTGCTGGAGGACCGCGACCGCATCGCCCGCGACCTGCACGACCTGGCGATCCAGCGGCTGTTCGCGACCGGCATGACCCTTCAGAGCGCGGGCCGCCTCATCGAGCACGAAGGCGCCTTCGAACGCGTGACGCGCGCGGTGGACGACCTCGACCAGACCATCAAGATCATCAGATCGACGATCTTCGGGCTGCGCACCCGTGACGGCGCCGGGGAGACAGGTCTGCGGGCCCGCGCCGTACGGGTCGTGGGGGAGGCGGCGCCGGTCCTGGGCTTCGCCCCGGGTGTGCGGATGGAGGGGCTGCTGGACACCGACGTTCCGCGGGAGACCGCCGACCACGTGGTGGCCGTGCTCTCCGAAGCCCTGACCAACGTCGCCCGACACGCCCGCGCGAGCCGTGCCGACGTGGTCCTGGCCACGGACGGCCGGGAGGTACGGCTGACGGTCGCCGACGACGGCGTGGGCATGCCCGCAGACGGCCGCCGCAGCGGACTGCGCAACATGGCGGAGCGGGCCGGGCAACTGGGCGGCCGGCTGGAGCTCGGCAGTCCGCAGGGCGGCGGAACCACCCTGACCTGGCGGGCGCCGCTGCGGAAGCCGTAGGGCGCGCCCGGCTGACGTCCTGACCGGCGCGGCGCGGCGCCGCCGACGGCGGCGCGTGTCGTCATCGGCGTCGTCATCGCCGGAACCGTGCGGACCAACGGGGTTCGACCAGGTCCCACTCGGCGTCCCACTGCGCATACCTTCTGCGGTCCAGGAGCCGGCGCACCCCCGCATGGGCCGCGTGGATCCCGACGGCCACGCCGAACGCCGTCATCCCGCCGATCAGCCACCCGCCGGTGGCCGCGTTCAGCGTGGTCGTCGGCGCGGTGGTGACCGTTCCGTTCCGGTCGACCCATACACGCACGGCGGCGCCCGCGGGCGTACCAGTCCTCACCAGGGCCGATCCGGTGCGTGCGGCGCCGTCGGCGTCGGTCCAGCGGACCTGCGCCGGCCGCTTCGCCCAGTCGCCGCCGTTGACGGCCGACGTCAGCCGGGCGGTGACCTGATGCCGTTCCGCCGACTGGACCCGTACGGTGCGCATCGACGCCTCGTACGACGTCAGACCCGCGGCGACCGAGGCCGTCGGCAGCCCGACGAAGAGGACGACCACCAGGACGCGCCGGAACCAGTGCTCGAACCGGTCGGACGTGCGTCTCAGCGGGTTCGCGCCCTTGGGGGCGTCGCCGCCGTGCCCCGACGGCGGACCGGATGCGTCCGGCGAATCCTGTGCGTCCATGAGTCGGCCTCCAGCCGCTTGCAGGGAGCGCCCCGAGGGTGTCCTTCACCTCCGTCAGACGATCTCGAGGACGTCGGCCACGGGACGGCGCGGCGTACCGGGGCCCGCGGGGCCGTATCCGAGCCGGAGCACCATCTGGACGAATCCCATCGCCGACCGCGGATCGCGCACGGTCCATCGCAGTTCGGGCCATTCGAGGGCCTGCGAGGTGAGGGACGTGGCGAGCCCGTCCAGGGTGGCCCGGAGCAGGACGCGTTCCATCGCCTGGCCCGCCCGGAGCCAGTCCCGGGGCCCGTCGTGCGCGGTGCCCAGGACGGCGAGCTGGGGCGCGTCCTCGAACGCGGCCCGCGCACGGCCGGGAACCACGCCTCTGCCGGCGAAGTCACGCACGGGCGCGCTCCCGTACAGCCTGCGCGGGCCGAACGCGTAGTCCGGCACCCCGTCGGTCGCCGCTTCCACCGCCTCCCGACCCACTCGGGTCCAGCGCCTCAGCTCCTCGGACGCGGCGGGGTCCGTCGCGTCGCGCCCTTCGGCGTCGCGCACCAGGTCCAGCAGCGTGTGCACATGCCAGGCGTCGGGGAAGAGCAGCCGCACTCCCTCCAGGAGCGCGGCGGCGCTCAGGGCGTCCTTGACGGCCTGCGGTATCGCCTCGTCCGTGAAGGGCTGACGGCTGGTGTGCCGACGGCGGATCGCCGGATGCAGCGGGGCGAGATCCTCCGCGGCGCCCGGCGCCGCGAGCGCCGGGCCGGTGAGCCGCACCACGGCGAGCAGGCGCGGGTCCGCGGGATCGGGCAGCAGCTCGGTGGACGTCGACCAGCCCGCGTGGGCGACGGCGGTGCGCAGGTTGAACAGGGCGGCGGCGCACCCCAGGTGCAGACCGCGCGTGGTGGGGTCGGCCTGCGGCATGGCCCGCTCGAGATCCGCGTGCACCTCGAACGCATTGTCCGCGCGCAGGAACCGGAATCTCCAGGGCTGGGCGTTGTGCATGGACGGGGCCGCCGCGGCCGCCTCGACCAGCGCTGCCACGGTCGACGTCTCGAGTGCGCTCACGGACATCGGACCTGCCTCCCTCCGCGTGGGGCGGTGCCGACTCCCTCGGGAAGCGGGTCTGACGACCGGGTTTCCCGATGTGCCGCTTTCACTGTCGTCCACGGACGTCCGTCCGTCCTGGGCCGAAGGTCCCGGACCGGTGGGACATCGGTCCCTGACGCGGTCGTCGCGGTGAGGCCGCGCAGGTGACGGCCATGGGCCGGAAGGGGCAGTGCCCGGGCCCGGTGGCGCTTTCCCTCCTATCGTGAGCAGCACAGCGACGGGCGGCACCGAGGCGGGCAGCACATGAGGGAACCGCGGATCGACTACGCGGCAGTGTTCCGGGCCCTGCCCGGCATGGTGGCCCTGCTCACCCCCGACCTCGTGTACGCCGACGCCAACGAGGACTTCCTCCGGCTGGCCGGCCGCACCCGCGAGCAGCTGCTGGGCCGCTACATGTTCGACGTCTTCCCCGAGAACCCCAACGACGCGGCGGCGGCCGGCATGCGGGAGACCCAGGCGTCGATGATGCGGGTGGTGGCCACCGCGGAGCGCGACACCATGGCGTTGCTGCGCTACGACATCGAGGACCGCGCGCGGCCGGGCCACTGGGTGGAGCACTTCTGGAGCCCGGTGAACGCCCCCGTCCTCGGCCCGGACGGGGACGTGGTGCTGATCGTGCACCGGGTGGAGGAGGTCACCGAGCTCATCCGGGCCCGCGGAGGCGCCGGCAGCGACAGCGGCCGGGCCCGTGTGCTCGAGGCCGAGCTGTACACCCGCGCCCGTGAGCTGCAGGACGTGAACGAACGTCTGCGCCGCGCCCACGCGCACGATCGCGAGGTCGCCCTGGCCCTGCAGGCGGCGATGCTGCCCGCCCCGACGCCGGTCGGGCACCACAGGGCAGCCGTCCGCTACCGGCCCGCCGTCGGCACCCTCAACGTGTGCGGCGACTGGTACGACCTGGTCGACCTGCCCGGTGACCGCATCGCGGTCGCCGTCGGCGACGTCGTCGGCCACGGTCTGCAGGCGGCGGGCGTCATGGGACAGCTGCGCAGCGCGCTCAGCGCGGCCGCCCGGGTCGCCGACGGTCCGGCCCGGGCCCTGGAGGCCCTCGGCCTGTACGCCCGTCATGTCGACGGCGCCGAGTCGAGCACCGTGGTGAAGACCTTCATCGACTGGGCCACCCACACCCTCACGTACAGCAGCGCCGGCCACCCGCCGCCCGTCCTGCTCGACCCGGGCGGCGCCGTGACCTTTCTCGACCAGGCGACCGACCCGCCGCTCGGCGCGCGTCCCGAGCACGTCCCGCGGCCCGAGGCCAGTACGGCCTTCGCCGAGGGCGCCACCCTGGTCCTGTACACCGACGGCCTGATCGAGCGTCGCCATGAGGACATCGACGTCGGCCTGGCCCGGCTGGCCGACTCCGTCGTCCGCCACGGGCGGTCCGACCCCGAGGCGCTGGCCGATGCCCTCCTGGCCGACCTGCTGCCCTCCACCGGCGCCACCGACGACACCGCGCTGGTGGTCCTGCGCCTGTGACCCGTGCCCCTTCCTCAGTCCTCCCGCCGCACGACGCACAGGGCCCAGATCACGAAGGCGTACAGCGCGATCAGGGTGAGCGACCAGACGGGGTAGTACGGGATCGACAGGAAGTTCGCGATGAGCAGCAGCCCCGCGATGCCGACCGCGACGACCCGTGCCCACGTGGACCGCGAGAAGAGGCCGACGCTCACGGCCATGGCGATGACTCCGAGGACCAGCTGGATCCAGCCCCAGCTCGTCAGGTCGAACTTGAAGACGTAGTTCGGGGTGGAGACGAACACGTCGTCGTCGGCGATGGCCATGATGCCCCGGAAGAGATCGAGGACACCGGCGATGAACAGCATGACGGCGGCGAACGTCACCAGCCCGCCGGCCCCCGCATGGGCCGATGCCGAGCGGTGATGAGACGTGGTCGTGCTCATGGTGGATTCCTCGCTTCCTCGGTGAGACGCAACGCCGAGCGCTGCATCTCCGAGCCTGCGGGCGTCCGGGCGGCAGGTGATCACCCGCCGCGGGTGAAGTCGGCGGACCGCGTCGGCCCGCCGGACACGCGGATCACCCTCTGCGGGCGATGCCGCCGCAGGCCGGGAGAGGTCCACTTGACCCCTGCCGCGACGACGTCACCCGACGTCACCGACGACGGGTTCCGGCGGGCAGACGTGGGAGACGCCCGGCTGTGCGCCGGACGGTCCTTCGAGCCGAGGACCAGGACATGACCCGACCGGATCCTTCCCCCGACAGCCGTCCGGCGGGCCTCGCCGCGCGGGGGTCCGGGTCGGTGCGCCGCCAGGCGGTGCGCGCGGGTCTGCGGACGGTCACGACCGCGACCGGACTCGTCGTGGGGTACTACCTGCTGCCCATGGACGCGGAGTTCTCGGGTGGCTCGGCCGTCGGCGTCGTCGTGGGGCTGATGGGCATGCTGGCGCTCTTCGCGTGGCAGATCAACACGATCGCCCGTTCGCCTTCCCCCCGGCTGCGGGCCGTAGAGGCCCTCTCCACCACTGTTCCGCTCTTCCTGCTGCTCTTCTCGGCGGCCTACTACCTGCTCGAGCGCAGCACGTCGGGCAGCTTCACCGAGCCCCTCACGAGGACCGACTCGCTGTACTTCACCCTCACCGTGTTCAGCACGGTCGGCTTCGGCGACATCACCGCCGTCACGCAGACGGCGCGCGTCCTCACGATGGTGCAGATGGTGGGGAACATCCTGCTGGTCGGAGTGGCCGCCAAGGTGGTGGCCGGCGCCGTGCGGACCGGTCTGCACCGCAAGGAGATGGGGGCGAAGGGGGAGGAGGCCAAGGGGGACGGGGCGGACCGGGGCGGGGACGGGGCGGGCGGTGTGTGACCGGTGCGACCGCTCCGGCGTCGCCGCCCGGTGCTGCGACGTGTGGCCCTGTCAGCCGAAGAACACCTCGAACTCCTCGTACAGCGACGGGTCGACGCGCTTGGTCCTCGCCGTGACCTCGGCGAGGGGGACGCGGACGATCCGGGTGCCCTGCACGGCGACCATGACGCCGAAGTCGCCGTCCTTGACGGCGTCGATGGCGTGCAGCCCGAAACGGGTGGCCAGCCAGCGGTCGAAGGCGCTCGGGGTGCCGCCGCGCTGAACGTGCCCCAGCACCGTGGTGCGGGCGTCCTTGCCGGTGCGCTCCGAGATCTCCCGAGCCAGCCACTCCCCGACGCCGGACAGCCGCACATGGCCGAACTCGTCCCGCGACCGGTCCTTGAGGATCACCTGCCCCTCCTTCGGGGCGGCCCCTTCGGCGACCACGACGATCGGCGCGTAGTTGATCCTGAACCTGCTTTTCACCTGCTCACAGACCTGATCGACGTCGAAGGGCCGCTCCGGGACGAGGATCACGTTGCCGCCGCCCGCGATGCCGGCGTGCAGGGCGATCCACCCGGAGTGCCGCCCCATGACCTCCACCACCAGGGCGCGCATATGGGACTCGGCGGTGGTGTGCAGTCGGTCGATGGCCTCGGTCGCGATGCCGACCGCGGTGTCGAAGCCGAAGGTGTAGTCGGTGCCGAAGACGTCGTTGTCGATGGTCTTGGGCACGCCGACCAGGGGGATTCCCTGACGGCTCAGCTCGGCGGCCACGCCGAGCGTGTCCTCGCCGCCGATCACGACGAGCGCGTCCACGTCGTGCGCGGCAAGGGTGTCCTGGACGCGTCGCAGCCCGTCCTCGTGGGTGAGGGGGTTGGTGCGCGAGGAGCCGAGGATGGTTCCGCCGCGGGGGAGGATGCCCCGCACCCTGGCGACGTCCAGCGGCAGGACGACGTCCTGGAGCAGGCCGCGCCAGCCGTCCCGCGATCCGACGAAGTCGAAGCCGTATGCGTCGACGCCCTTGCGGACGACGCTGCGGATCACGGCGTTCAGCCCGGGGCAGTCGCCGCCGCCGGTCAGCACTGCGACCCTCATGGGCTTTCTCCCATCCGCTGGACGCCCGCGCGGCGGCGGCCTCCGCGGCGACCAGCACCGCTGCCGGGAACACGGGAGCACCGGAACACGGAACATGGGCCGCCTGCTTCAAGCGTCCCCCCGTTCGCCCCGCAGCGGCCACCCGGCGGCCCCCGGCGGACGCCGGGCCAGCCGGAGGCGCGCCGCGACGGGCGGCTCCCGGAAGGTCCGTCCGTCGTAGGCAGCCGGCGCGGCCGGCTGCGGTTCACTGCCGCCGCGCGCCGTGGTACCGCTCGGCGAGACGGGCGAGGGCGACGGCCGCGAGGAGGAGGCCGAAGTCGCGCAGCGCGATGTCGTAGTAGTCGGGGATGGTCAAGAGGTCGACGATGATGCCGCCGAGCCAGGCGGCGACCAGCCAGGCTCCGAAGCGGGGGGCGAAGGCCACGGCGATGCCTGCCACGATCTCGATCGCGCCCACGGCGTACATCGCCGACTGCGCGCTCCCGGGGACGAGGCCGTCGATCCACGGCGCGAGGTAGGCGGGCCAGTCCACGAGCCGGTCGGCGAACTTGTCCAGCCCGAACACGATCGGCGCCACCGTGAAGGCGGTGCGCAGGATCACGAACGCCTGATAGCCCGGATCGGCGAGCAGGCCGCGCCGTGCGGTGGCGGGCGTGGTGCTTGTGGTGGCGGAGGACATGACGACCACTCCTTCTATAGACAACTCTCATTGCTTATAGAAGCTCGGAACTTTTCTTTAGTCAATGGCTGTGGGTTTTACACTGGTGTTCGTGAGCGACCCGAAGGAAGTACGCGACGCCGACGTCTCCGCCATCGCCGCCCTGGACGAGCCGACCCGCCGAAGGCTGTACGACCACGTGGTGCGCCAGCCGGGCCCTGTCGGCCGGGACGAGGCGGCGGCCGCGCTGGGTCTGGCTCGCCAGACGGCGGCGTTCCACCTCGACCGCCTCGCCGACGAGTCCCTCCTCGACGTGGTCTACGAACGGCGCAGCGGGCGGGCGGGGCCGGGTGCGGGCCGGCCCGCCAAGCTGTACCGGCGTTCTGCGAAACAGATCGCGGTCAGCCTGCCGGACCGGCGTTACGAGCTCGCCGGGCGACTGCTCGCCCAGGCCGTGGAGGAGTCGGCCGCGACCGGTGAGCCGGTGCAGCAGGCGCTGCAGCGCAAGGCCGAGGAGCTCGGCACGCACCTCGGAGAGCCGGACGGCGCGGCCCTGTTCGACGTCCTGGAGCGGTACGGATTCGAGCCCGACCGTGAGGAGGGCGCCATCGTCCTGGGCAACTGTCCCTTCCATGCCCTGGCCCGTGACCACACGCAAACGGTCTGCGGCATGAACCTGCATCTGCTGTGCGGTGTCCTGCGCGGACTGGGGGAGCGCGGGTACGAGGCCCGTCTCGCGCCCAGCCCGGGTCGCTGCTGTGTCCGCCTGGACCCCGTCGCCTGAACGCTCCGGGAAGCGCCGGGCGAAACGCCGTGGCGAAACGCTGCGGGGGAGGGCCGTCGTCCTGGCCGCCATGGCGGCGGCCTGTGGGCTGGAGGAGCCCGCGCCGGCCTGGTGGGTCGACTTCCGGGTGATCGACGAGGGCGGTCGGGGCTCGTCCGGGGGCGTGCTGTCGATCCTGCCGCTGCTGGAGAGCGGGGTGTTCACCGACGGGCGGGTGAAGGCGGTGCGGGCCGCGTCGGGCGTCTGACGACCGGCCGTGCGCGCCCCGGACGACCGCCGCCGTGAAACCGCGCCCGGGACGGTCGCGGCGGGCCGTCCCGGGGCGGTCACGCCGCGGCCTGTGCCGCCAGCTGGGGGTACAGGGCTGCAAGGTCGCCGGCGAGGCCTGCTTTGACCTGCCGGGAGATGTCGTCGGCGAGGACCTCGTGCGCGTCCGTCTCGATGCCGTCGAGGGCGAGTGCGGCGACGGCCCGGGGGTCGGACTTGGGTGCGTCGACGCCGGACGCGAGATCGGTGTCGACATAGCCCACGTGCAGTCCGGTGACGTTGATCCCGCGCGACCGCAGTTCCAGGCGCAGGGAGTTGGTCTGTGACCACAGGGCCGCCTTGGAGGCGCTGTAGGAGCCGCCGAGCGCGATCCAGGAGAGCACGGAGTGCACGTTGAGGAGGTGTCCGCCGCCGTTGCGCTCGATCACCGGCGTCAAGGCCCGGGTCAGCAGGAGCGGGCCGTAGAAGTTGGTCTCGAACTCCCGGCGCACGTCCTCGACCGGGGAGTCGAGGAAGGACGCGCCGACCGAGGCGCCCGCGTTGTTGATCAGCACGGTGATGTCCTGCGCCTGTGCGGCGGCGGCCGCCACGGAGGCCGGGTCGGTGACTTCCAGTGCCACGGGTACGGCGTCGGGGTGCGTCACACCGCGCGGATCGCGGGCCGTGGCGTAGACCTTGCCGGCCCCGCGCGCGTAGAGCTCCTCCACCAGGGCCTTGCCGATGCCCCGGCTGCCACCGGTGACGAGGATGTTCGCGCCCTTCAGAGCGGTCATGACTGCCTCCGCAGAATGAGAAACCGATCGGTTTCCCTCAAGGTAAACCGATCGGTTTCTCGA
>NZ_JBEPBI010000173.1:0-16589 GCF_040299045.1 Streptomyces sp. NPDC001027 | reverse complement strand
GGGGCGGGCGGGGGGGGTGTTTGTGGGTGCCGGGGGCGGGGGGCTGCCGCGGCGCGGCGCCGGGCGGCTTCGAGCTGCTCCTGGCGCCGGCGGCGCCGCTCGCCGAGCTCGTCCTGCCTGCGCGACCGCGACGACGGCCGCGGCGTCTCCGCCCGCGCCGCCTTCGCCCCGGCGCGCCCGGTCCGGCCGCCCGTCGCCGTGCCGACCGTGCCGGCCGAGTGGGCCGAGTGGGCCGGGAAGTCTGCCGGCGGGGTGAGGGCGCTCTCCAAGCGGCCGGCCGCCCAGCGGTCCGCCGCGTCCTGGTCGGCGAGGACGGCGCGGAGGGTGGCGTCGACGTCCTGCCGGACGCCGTCCGACAAACGGTGCCCGGCCTCGTGCGCCAGCTCCGCCGCCTGCCGGGACAGCGCCGAGACGATGCCGCGCCGCTGCTCGGACAGCTCCTTGACGCCGTCGGCGTCCAGCGTGCGGTAGGCCTCGCGCAGCGCCTGCCCCAGTTCGAGGAAGCGGCGGCTCTCCTGCGGCAGGGCGCGCACCAGCAGGTTCGCCGCCCAGGCCGCCTGCGTGGGGCGGCGGGCGGCCCGGATCCGGCGGGCGTCGTCCGCGCGCCCCTCGGACCGTGCCGCGAGGGCCTCCTGCTCACGCCGGGTGACGAAGTCGGACGGCGGCGTGGTGTAGAGCGCGTCGAGGACCTGCTCCACGCCGTCCGCCCCGTCCGCCCCGTGCGGTGCCGCCCGCTTGCGTGCCATGATCGTCAGCTTCCCCCCGGCCGGGCCGACGCGCACGCCGGGCCGACGCGCACGCCGGCGGGCCGGGTCAGCGGTTGGCGAGCCGGTCGAGATCCTCCTGGGCGCCGTTGAAGACGTCCGCGGTGGCCGGGGCCTGGATGCCGTCGAAGAGCGCGGACTCGGTGTACTGCCACATGAGCCAGGTGCCCGAGCCGTTCGGCAGGGGCGGCGCGGTGATCGACTGACGGTAGTCCGCGAGCTGCAGCGGATAGGCGGCGAACGCCGGAGTCGAGCCCAGGCAGTCGTCGAGGAACGACTTCTGGGTGTAGACGACGGGCCTGCGGCCGAAGGCGGCCTCCACCGCGTCGAGCCAGGCGGTGGCGTCCGCGACCGTCAGATGCGCCGGGCAACGGCCGCTGCCGTCGTCCATGCGCTCCAGGTCGAAGACGGGCGGCAGGTCTCCGGGACGCCGTCCGGTGTAGCCGGCCGCGCGCACCGCGGCGATGAACCGGTCGGCCTGTGCGGCGCCGGTGCCGGCGGCGGCGCCGGTGTAGAAGTGGTAGGGGGCGACCGCGAGTCCCACCGCCCTGGCCGCGTTCATGTCGGAGGCGAGGTACTCGTCCGTCACGTCGAGCCCTCGGGTGGCCTTGACGGTGGCGAACTCCACGCCCGCCGCCCGCACGGCGGCCCAGTCGATGGGAGCGCCGCCGGGATGCTGGTACTTGGCGGTGTCCAGACCGTCGATCGGATACCCGGTCGGCCGCGGCGGCGTGCAGTACGCGTCGCGGCTCGACCAATCGGCGAGCTTGGCCCAGGTGTTGGGGCCGACGACGCCGTCCGTGCCCAGGTTGGCGCACATCTGGAACTCGACGACCCGGTTCTCGGTGCCGCCGCCGAAGTCGCCGTCGATCGAGAGCGGCGGGTAGTGGCCCGGTTCCATCGCCAGGTTCAGACGGCACTGCAACTCCGCGACCGCGGCGCCCTTCGTGCCCCGGCGCAGCGTGGGACGCGTGTCGGTGTGTCCGCACACGGAGGCCTGCGGGGCGGTCGCCGCGCCGTCGGGCGCGCAGGGCCGCGGACGGGCGGCGCGGGCGTTGAGCGCGGCCCAGGTGCCGGGCCCGATCTCACCGTCGGCGGTCAGTCCCGCGCACCGCTGGAACGTCCGGACCCGTTCCGCCGTGCCGGCTCCGAAGGACCCGTCCGCCGCGATCGGCGTGTGGCGCCCGGTCTTGGTGGCCAGGTTCAGCTCGCACTGGGCCTCGCGCGTCGCGAGGCCCGCCGATCCCTGCGCCAGCAGCGGTTGTTCGTCTGTGTGACCGCAGACCGCGGCTGCGGCCGTGACGCCCGACCCGGCCGCGTCTACGGCCGCCGCGGCAGCGGGTCGTGAGGCCGTCCCGTTGGGGGCGGCGTCGCTCGGAACCGCCCCGGCGAGGCCGAGGGCGGCCGTCAGCAGCATCGTGGCGAGGAACGGGGCCGGGCGATGAGCCGGATGCCGAGCCGATCTGGTCATGGGATTCCTTGTCCTGTGTCCTGTGTCCTGCCACTGGGCCTGAGGTCTGGGGCCTGCGCCCGTGTCCTGCGGCCGGTGGGGGTCTCGTGCCGGGTGTGCCGTGTCCGGGGTGCGGGGTGCGGGGTGTGGGGTTGCGGGGTTGCGGGTCGTGCCCCGGGCGAGTGTCCCGGCGCCCGGGACGTGGTGGACGTGGCCGGTCGCACCGGCGCGGCGTGCGCGGGGCCGACGCCGGGCCCTCCCCCGAGGGAGCCCGGCCGACCCGAGCGGCAGGCGCCGAGCCCAAGTCCCCGGCGTCTGCGCCCCGTTCGGCGGGACCGAGGTTGTCACGACTCGGCGGAGGCGTGTCAGCGCAACGCGTCCCCAGGGGACGCTGAGGCGGTCGTGAGCGCGTGACCTGGCGCTTCCTGTCGGCTGCTGAGACCGATGCGGGACGGCCCCGGCCCGATCCCCCTGCCGTGCAGGGGCCGGAGAGCCTCAGTCCCGGGCGTCGTGGCGCGTCCGCCGAGGGCAGGTGTCGCCACCGGCTGGCCCGGCCCGGCTGGCCCGGCCCGGCCCGGCTGGCCCGGCCCGGCCCGGCTGGCCCGGCCCGGCCCGGGCGGCCACGCCTGCCGAGCCCAGGACCGTTTCGCTCAGCACATGCGTCACCGGTCGACCGGGCGCAGACTGAGGTGATGACTGGCATGTACACCAAGCAGCGGCCGGGTAACAGCCCGGCGGGCCCCGGTGCGCCGTCACCGTCGGTGGCGCTCGCGGCCATGATGTTCGCGGTGGCGATGACGTTCATCGACCAGACCATCGTGGCGATCGCGACGCCGGATATCGTCGACGAGTTGGGCCTGTCCGCCTCCGGCATGCAGTGGGTGGTCAACGCCTATCTCCTGGCGCTGGCCGCCTTCTTCGCTCTCGGAGGGCGTCTGGCGGACCTGTTCGGTCCCCGACGCATCGTCGTGATCGGCACCCTGGTGTTCGTGATCTCGTCGGTCCTGTGCGGCTGTGTCCCGCGCGGCGACCTGGCACTGACCTGGCTCGTCGTCTTCCGCGCGACGCAGGGGTTCGGCGCCGCGCTGCTCTTCCCCGCGGCCCTGGCCGTGGTCGTGGCGGTGTTCCCGGTGGAGCGACGCGGTCGCGCGCTGGCGCTGTTCTTCGGCGTCACCGGGGCACTGACGGCGCTGGGTCCGCTGCTCGGCGGCTGGCTCACGGACTGGACCTGGCGCGCCATCTTCTGGGTCAACGTGCCCGTGGCCGTCGTCGCGCTGATCCTGACGGCGCTCGCCCGCGTGTCGGACCGCCGCCGCGACGAGAAACTGGACGTCCCGGGCGCGGTGCTGATCGCCGTCGGCATGGGCGCGAGCGTGCTCGGCTTCCAGCAGGCCTCGGCGTGGGGCTGGGACAGCGTGCTCACCTGGGTCTGCGTCGTGGGCGGTCTCGCCGTGCTGTGGGTGTTCTGCCGCTACGAACTGCGCACGGCCAGCCCGCTGGTGAGGCTCGCGGTCTTCCGGGACCGGGCCTTCGTCGTCGACTCGGTCGTGCTGTTCTTCGCCATGCTCGCGTTCGTCCCGCTGTTCTTCTTCGCCTCCGTCTACGCCCAGGTGTCCTTGAGCGCCTCGCCCAACCAGGCGGCGCTGTACCTGCTGTACTTCTTCGCGGGCTTCGCGCTCGCCTCGCAGTGGGGCGGGCGGATCCTCGACAAACGCGGCGCGCGGCCCGCCCTGAGGATCGGCTGCGTGGTCGGGGCCGTCGGCTTCGCCCTGTGGGCCGGGAAACTGACCGATCTGTCCATGCACGACCAGTGGCCCTACGCGGCCCTGGCGGGCGCCGGCATCGGCTTCATCCTCGCTCCCGCTTCGACGGACGCCGTCAACCGGGCGATCGACGCCTCGTACGGCGAGGTCACGGGCATCACGCAGACGATCCGCAACTACGCGGCGAGCGTCGGCCTCGCGATCTTCGGCACCATGCTGACCCACGCCATGACCGACAACGTGCAGAACACCCTCGAGTCGCGCGGGGTGCCGGCCGGGGCCGCAGGAGACGCGGCACGGGGGGTCGCCGAATCGGTGACCGGCAACGCCGACAACCGGCAGCCCAGTGGGGACGGGCCGGTCGCGACCGCCGTGCGGGAGTCGATGTCCGCGATCCGCATGGACTTCGCCCAGGCCAACCAGTGGGTGTTCTACGGGATGGCCATCGCCCTGGGCATCGGATTCCTGTGCGCCGGCCGGCATCCCGGCGGCGCGGCGCACACCGAGAAGACGCCGCAGGAGCCGCTCGTACGGCACTGAGAGCGCGGGGCCGGAAAGCGGTGCGGCACACGCGGGCGGAACGCGGGGCGCGACGATGAAGGGGGCGCGCGGGCCGAGGGTGCGGTGCGCGCGCGGGTACGCAGAACCCGGGCCGGGGAGGCCGCAGGGGCCGCCCCGGCCGCGTCGTCAGCGGCTGCGCAGGGCGCTGGTGGTGAAGAAACCCGTGGCCGCGGCGCTGACCAGGGCGCAGACGGCGAGCAGAGCGGTACGTCGCATCGAAGGGCCTTTCCCGTGATGACGTGATGACGGATGGGGTCTGCACAACGCGCGACCGCCCCGTCCCGCTTCGCCGGGGGGCCGAACCCACCCGTACGGACGCGGCCAGGCGTGCACGCGGGCGGGCGGCCGGCCCCGCCGGACGGTCAGCCCTTCGCCGGCGCCGGTCGGCGCAGCAGGTAGGCAGCCGCCAAAGACACGAGTGCGGCCATGCACGCGATGAACACCAGGCCGGCGCCCTCCAGGCCGAGGGGGCCCACCAGCACGCCCACACCGATCACCGGCACCGAGATCCCCGTGTAGGCCACCACGAAGAGCGTCGAGATCACGGCCGCGCGCTGCTCCGACGGGGAGGCCGCGGCCACCGCGGACAGCGCGCCGCGGAAGGTCATGCCCTGCCCGGCCCCGCCGACGACCGCGCTGAGCACGACCAGCGCGAGCAGGTCCCAGCGCAGCGCGCCCGCGAGCAGTGCCAGACCGGCCAGGAGCACGGCGCAGCCCAGCGGCAGCGAGCGTGCCACGCCGATGCGGCCGACGGCCGTCTGCCCGGCGATGGACGCGAAGAAGGCCGACGCGACGACGAGCCCGCTCACGGCGTGGTCGTCGACGTCCAGTGACTGGGCGAGAAACGCCGGGCTGACCGAGGTGAACACGCCGAACAGCGCGAATCCGGCGAAGGAGGCGGCGGCCGCCGGTCCGAACACGGGCCGCACCCGCGGCGGCAGACCGGGCCGCTGGGGACGCACCGCGCCGAACGGTCCCCGGTCCGCCACGGTCTCCGGAAGGCGCGCGAGGACGGCGGCCGAGCCCGCGATCAGGACGAGGTGCACGGCGAACGGCAGGTACAACGGCCGGTCCGCGTACTGGGCGAGCACCCCCGCCAGCAGCGGACCGCAGCCGAGGCCGCCCATGTTGGCGGCCGTCGCCACGAGGGTGGCCCGGGCGGCGCCGCCGGGCGGGGCGAGGTCCATCACGTACGCCGTGGCGGCCCCGGTGCACAGGCCGGCGGAGAACCCCGACAGCAGCCGCCCCGCGTACAGCCAGCCAAGCCCGGTGGCGCACAGGAAGCAGACCGCGCTCGCGGCCGCGAGGCCCAGGCCCCCCAGCAGCACCGGACGCCGGCCGACGGTGTCGGAGGCGTTGCCCGCCAGCAGCAGGATCCCGATGACGCCGAAGGCGTACACGGCGTACACGACGGTGACCGTCAGCTCGGAGAAGCCGAACTTCTCCTGGTAGAGGCTGTAGAGGGGGGTGGGCAGCGTGGTGCCGGCCATGCACACGGCGAACACGGCGCCGGCGAGCAGACACCGGAGCCGGGCTCGGCGTTCACGGTCCATGCGGGCGACAGTAACCGCGCACGCCGCCCCGGCGACCGACCGGCGCGCACGGGCGCGGTCGGCCTCCGGGGCGGCCGCCGCGGTGTCAGCCGGCGTGAATGCCTCCCTGCTTGACCACGTACCGCGCCGGCGCCGAGCAGCCGATCGACGGCGTGCGCAGCAGGCTCACGGTGAGCGGGGCGGGCCGGGTGGAGGCGGTGGACAGCTGACAGACCGCCTGGCTGCCCGTGAGCGGATACCAGAACCAGCTGTCCACTCCGCCCACCCTGACCCGGTCCGACTCCTTCCATGCGCCGTTGACCTGCGTGTAGACCTGCAGCCGCACGGACGCCGCGTACGGGTCCGAGGTGGAGCGCAGGGCCGTGAGGGTGATCTTGTAGTCGGAGCCGAGGACGGACGAGGCGATCTGATGTGTCTGCGGCGCCGCGGAGACGGCGTCGGCCGCGCCGGCGCCGGCTGCTCGGGAGTCGGCCGCCCCGAGCGTGGTCGCCGCCAGAGCGAGGAGGGCTGCGGCGGTGACGCCGCGCGTGCTGCCCCTGCGAGTGAGACCCATGTGTTCCCCCGTTGGAACGAGTCGGGTGGGATGAGCTGAATCATCCCCTTTGCCGTCTGAGACGGGTGACGTGCCCAGGGGGTTGCCCGCGATCTGCCCGCATCTTTGTTCTCACCGCTGTGTCGGGCCGTCCGCCGGAACGGCCTGCGCGGCGGCGCGGCGGGCGAGGAGCGAGCCGAGGATCTCCCCGGCGCGCACGGCGGTCGTGGACAGCAGCGTCGAGGTCAGTCCGTGGCTGTGCTCGGTGCCGCCCTGGAGATAGACGTCGGCGTGCACGTGGGCCGCGGTCCCGACCCGGTGGTCGCG
This sequence comes from Streptomyces sp. NPDC001027, assembly GCF_040299045.1. NCBI lineage: Bacteria > Bacillati > Actinomycetota > Actinomycetes > Kitasatosporales > Streptomycetaceae > Streptomyces > Streptomyces sp. NPDC001027. The sequence goes on along the minus strand of NZ_JBEPBI010000173.1, from coordinate 9,639 downwards.
GCCGACGAGCAGGGCGTCCTCCTCGTCGCGCAGACAGACCTTGGCGATCTCGCCGAGGTTCTCGCCCAGCCCGCGCGGCTGGTAGCCGGTGGCGTACACGAGCAGGTCCGAGTCGAGCTCCGCCTCCTCGCCCGTCGGCAGGAACTCCACGCTGACCCGCACCCCGTCGGCCGCCGGGGCGACCTCGCGCAGCCTGGAGACGTTGAGCATCCGGAGCCGCTGCCTGCCCTGTACCTTCTCCCGGTACATCGTCCGGGACAGCGACTCGATCAAGTCCATGTCCACCACCGAGTAGTTGGTGCTGCGGTGGTAGTCGTGCAGCGACTGCTTCACGGCGGACGGCGCCCCGTAGTAGACGTCGACGGCCTCCGGGTCGAAGATCCGGTTGGCGAACGGACTGTCGTCCGCGGGGGTGTAGCCGTACTTCGCGAAGACGGAGCAGATCTCCGCCTCGGGGAAGCTGCGGTGGAGGTAGTCCACGGCTTCGGCGGCGCTCTGGCCCGCGCCGAGCACGACAGCACGGCGCACCGGTCCGCCGGAACGCGCCAGTTGCTCGACGCGTGGCAGCAACTCGCTGGTGTGCCAGACCCGTTCGGAGGGCGTGATGCCGGGCGGCAGGTGCGGTTCGAGGCCCGTGGCGACACACAGGGCGCGGGTGCGGCGGACCGTCAGCGCGCCTGGGGTGGCGGGGTCGCGGGTGGCGACGTCGAACGCGCGCACCTCGCCGTCCTCGAGGACCGGCAGCACGGACACCACCTCGGCGGAGTACTCGACGAGGTGACCGAGGCGGGCCGCCGCCCACGCGAAGTAGTCGTGGAACTCGATGCGCAGCGGGAAGAGCGTCTTCTGGTTCAGGAAGTCGGCGAGTCTGCCCTGTTCGCGCAGGAAGCACAGGAAGCTGAAGTCGCTGGTGGGGTCGCGCATCGTCACCAGGTCCTTGAGGAAGGACACCTGCATCGTGGCGTCGTCGATGAGCATCCCGCGGTGCCAGCCGAACCGCGGCTGCCGCTCCAGGAAGGCGGCCCGCAGCCGCTCGCCCGCCGGGGCCCCGGCGTCGTGCTCGTGGAGGGCGATCGCGAGGGCCAGGTTGGACGGGCCGAATCCGATGCCCAGAACGTCGTACGTGTCGTCCCGGGAGCCGGGCCTGTCGTGCAGGGTCGTCACCGCGTCATCGCCTTCCGTAGAGCGGACACGGGGGGTATTGCAGCCGTCCACGGTCTCCCCCCAGCAGACACATGCTAGATAAGGTTAGCCTTACCTATCAATGCTTGAGAGGGAAACACATGCGAGTTGTCATGTTCGGTTACCAGACTTGGGGACACCGGACGCTGCAGGCGCTGTTGGACTCCGAGCACGACGTGGTGCTGGTCGTCACGCATCCGGCGAGCGACCACGTCTACGAGAAGATCTGGAACGACTCGGTCGCCGATCTCGCGGCCCGGCACGGTGTGCCGGTCCTGCTGCGCAACCGACCCGGCGACGAGGAACTGCTGGCCGCGCTCAAGGCCGCCGAACCGGACGTCATCGTCGCGAACAACTGGCGTACCTGGCTGCCGCCCGAGATCTTCGATCTCCCGCCGCACGGCACGCTCAACGTCCACGACTCGCTGCTGCCCGCCTACGCCGGCTTCTCGCCGCTGATCTGGGCCCTCATCAACGGAGAGCGCCACGTCGGCGTCACCGCCCACCGCATGGACGCCGAACTCGACGCGGGGGACGTGCTCATGCAGCGTTCGGTGCCCGTCGGCGCCGCCGACACCGCGACGGACCTGTTCCACCGCACGGTCGACCTGATCGGCCCCCTGGTCACCGAGTCCCTCGGCCTGATCGCCTCGGGGCGGGCCGTGTGGACTCCGCAGGACCGCTCCCGGGCGACCTTCTTCCACAAGCGGGCGCTGGAGGACAGCCGGATCGACTGGACGTGGCCGGCCGAGGACCTGGAGCGCTTGGTGCGGGCCCAGTCCGACCCGTATCCGAACGCGTTCACCCACCACCGGGGCCAGCGTCTGCGGATCGTCTCGGCCGCGGTGTCGGAGGGACGGTACGGCGGGACTCCCGGACGGATCTTCATCCGGGAGGGCGACGGAGTCGTCGTGGTGGCCGGCTCGGCAGCGCGCACCGGTCGGCTGCCCGGCCTTCTGGTGAGGCGGGTGCGCACCGAGGACGGCGCCGAGCACGCGGCGGCCGACTACTTCCGCACCATGGGCGGGTATCTGACGCACCGTCCGTGAGGGACGCAGCCGCCGCCCGCGCGCCGCCCGCGCGCGCCCGGTGTCGCTGCCCGGCGATACGGCCGCGACCGCCGGCCGGGCGGCGACTGTCGGGCGGCAACCGCCGGGCGGCGACTGCCCAGCTGTGGTCGCCCAGCCGTGGTCGCCGTGCCGTGGCCGTCATGGAGTGGCTTTCGGGGCCGCACAGTCCGTCGCCCTATCCGCCCTGTCGGTACCGTCCGCCTGTCGTTACCGTCCGTCCTGTCGGTAGCCTCCGCCCTGTCCGCTCCAGGCGGCTACGCGCCCGTCGCCGCGGGAGCGTGCGCCGGGGCGGTGTCGGGGGCGGCGCCCGGGTGGTGACGGCTCGTCGGGAAGACCATCGGGGTCCCGCTGACCGGGTCCTCGCCGACGACGCAGCGCAGGCCGAACACGTCCTCGACGAGCGCGGCGGTGACGACCTCGCCGGGCACGCCCTCCGCCACGACGCGTCCCGCCTTCATGGCGACCACGTGGTCCGCGTAACGGCACGCCTGGTTGAGGTCGTGCAGGACCATGACGACGGTGCGGCCCTGATGCCGGTTCAGGTCGGCGACGAGGTCGAGGACGTCGATCTGATGGGCCAGATCGAGATAGGTGGTCGGCTCGTCCAGCAGCATCACCGGCGTCCCCTGGGCGACCGCCATCGCGATCCAGGCACGCTGCCGCTGGCCGCCGGACAGCTCGTCGACGGCCCGGTGGGCGAGGTCGCTCATGGCCGTGGCGCGCAGCGCCTCGTGGACGGCCTCCTCGTCGGCGGACGACCACTGCCGCCACCAGCTCTGGTGCGGTGCGCGGCCCCGTCCCACCAGGTCGACGACGGTCAGCCCCTCGGGCGCGACCGGCGTCTGCGGCAGAATGCCCAGCTTCTGCGCCAGGGCCCGGGTCGGGAACGAGTGCACCTCGCGCCCGTCGAGGTGGACGGCTCCCGCCTTCGGGGCGAGCAGCCGGGCCAGCGCCCGCAACAGGGTCGACTTGCCGCACGCGTTGGCGCCGACGATCGCCGTGATCCGCCCGGGCGGGACCGCGAGGTCCAGCCCGTCGACGACGATCCGGTCGTCGTAGGCCAGCCGCAGCCCCACGGCCCGCAGGTCGGGGCCGTCGGCGGGGCGGGCGGGCCCTTCGTGGGTCGATGACACGTCTTCAGCCTCCTGAGCCGGCGCGGTTGGCGCGGACGAGCAGCCACAACAGGACGGGTGCGCCGAGGACGCCCGTCACGATCCCGACCGGCAGTTCGGTCTCCGGCAGGAGCCTGCGCGCGGCGAGGTCGGACCCGAGCACCAGCACGGCGCCCATGAGGCCCGCGGCGAAGGGCGGCGGGGACGCCGTGCCCGCCAGCCGCCCGGCGATCTGCGGGGCGGCGAGCGCGACGAAGGCGACCGGTCCCGCCGTCGCCGTGCCGAACGCCACGAGGCCCACCGAGACCAGCAGGACGGCCACCCGCACCGTCTGCACCCGGGTGCCCAGGCCGCGCGCCACGTCGTCGCCGAGCTCCAGGGTCCGCATCAGCCGTCCGAGCAGCAGCGCCGCCGGCAGCAGGACGGCCAGGGCCAGGGCGAGCGGGGTGATCTGGTCCCAGGTGCGGCCGTTGAGGTTGCCGACCAGCCAGCCGAGCGCCGCCTGGGCCTGGAAGCGCTCCCCGCGGGCCATGAGGTAGTCGGTGGCGCTGGTGCAGATCCAGGAGACGCCGACGCCGACCAGCACGATCCGGTAGCCGCTGGCGCCGCGTTTCCACGCCAGCGCGTACACCGCCGCCGCCGCGCCCGACGCGCCCGCGAGGCCGAGGACCTCGGTGCTGAGCCCGCCGTCCTGGCCCAGGACGATGCCGGCCACCACGGCGACGCCCGCGCCCTGGGTGACGCCCAGCATGTCGGGGCTGGCCAGCGGGTTGCGCGTCATGGCCTGGAGCAGTGCCCCCGAGACCCCGAACGCCACGCCGACCAGGAGCCCCGCCAGAGAGCGCGGCAGCCGCAGTTCGTGGACGATCAGACGGGTGCCGGGATCGCCGGCGCCCACCAGGGCGCGGGTCACGTCGGCGAGCGACAGGGGAAGATCGCCGACGGCCGTCTCCGCGCAGAACGCCAGGAACGCGGCCGCGGCGAGCACCAGCGACACGGCCAGCAGTCGGGGCCGCAGCAGCCCGGAGACGGGCGGCACGGAGAGCCGGAAGGGGATCCGGTCGGCGGTGCGACGCCGGGTCGGCCGGTCCGCGGGACCCTTCCCGGGGGCCTCGTCGGGTTCGCGGCCGCCGGGGACCGCGTGGCCCGCCGCCGGTGTGAGCTCGGTGGTCATGGCGTGCGGCTCCCCAGGAGGACGGGACGGGCGGGAGGGCGGTGCGGGCCGACGCCCGGCGGCGGAGACGGCCGTCGTCGGCGCGAGATCCACGTCCGGGCCGTGGCGCGGGGCCCCGGCGGCTCGGGACGGACGGCGTGGCGCCGGGCGGAGGCGGGCCGCACGGCTCACAGCTCCACGAGACGTCGGCGGCGGACCAGCGCGATGAAGAACGGGCCGCCGACGAAGGCCACCAGGACGCCCGCCTGGATCTCCACCGGCCGGTCCACGAGCCGGCCCGCGATGTCCGCGGCCAGCAGCAGACAGGGCGCGAGAACGGCCGACAGCGGCAGCAGCCAGCGGTGGTCGGGGCCGACGCCGGCGTACTGGGCGAGAACGCGGGCGATGTGCGGCACGACCAGCCCGACGAAGACCACGGGCCCGATGACGGCGACGGCTCCGCCGGTGAGCAGGGTGACGGCGACGACTCCCTGGACCCGCACCAGCCCCAGCCTCAGGCCGAGCGAGGTCGCGACGTCGTCGCCGAGGGCGAGGCTGTTGAGGGACGGGGCGGTCGCGAAGGCGAGCACCGCGCCCACGGCGAGAAAGGGCAGCACCCGCAGCAGCACCTCCGTGTCCTGGTCCGCGAGCGAGCCCGCCGACCAGAACCGGTACCGGTTGAGCGCGTCGGGGTCGGTGAGGGCGATCGCGCTGGTCAGCGAGAACAGCACGGACGTCACCGCGACGCCGGCCAGGGCGAGTTTCACCGGGGTGGAACCGGACCGGCCGAGCCCGCCCAGGAAGTAGACCAGCACGCTCGCGGCCATCGCGCCGGCGAACGCGAACCAGATGTAGCCGTACAGGGATCCGATGCCGAGCACGCCGACCGAGAGCACCACCGCGAAGGCCGCGCCCGCGCTCACGCCGAGGATGCCGGGATCGGCGAGGGGGTTGCGGGTGAGCGCCTGCATCAGCGCGCCGGAGAGGCCGAGCGCGGCCCCGGTGGCCACGGCGAGCGCGGTGCGCGGCAGCCGCACCGACCAGACGACGTCGTGCACGCGGGAGTCGGGCGCCCGGCCGAGCAGGGTGTCCCACACCTGCCGCAGGGGCACGTCGAGCGCGCCGTAGGCCATCGACAGCGCGCACAGCGCGAGGAGCGCCGCGCACGAGAGCGACAGAAGCAGTACCGCGCGGGGGCCGGCGGCCGCCCGGACCTTCGAGGTCCCCACGTCAACTTCCTTTGGTCAGGCTTGCCTTAACTGTAGGGCGACAGCCGGTTCGTCGCATCGCCGGTCCTGCGCCCGCTCCGGACGTCCTCAGCGTCACCCCTTATAAATTAGGTAACCCTTACCTTACTATGACGCCGATCCCCCGGCTCAAGGCCGGGACGAAGCCTGGGGAGGCACGCTGCCGTGTGCGGGTCCGAAGAAGTCCTGGCCTTTTGGCGCCGAACGCTCACTCCGTCACCGTCCGAGACCGCACTGCCCGTCGACCGCCCGCACGGCGCGTCACCGGCCGCCGCACGGGAGAGCTGCGCGCTGACCGGCCTTCCCGACGCGCCGGACACGGAACTCCTCGCCGCCTTCGCGGCCTTGCTGCACCGCTACAGCTCGGCCGTCGACCTGACCGTGGGACACGACGGCGTACCGGTACGCGTGTCCCTCGCCCATGGACCCGACTTCCGCGAACTCACGCGCCGGGTCCGGGAGGCCTACGACGACGCGGTCGTCCACCGGCTGCCCGTCGCCCTGCTCGTCGAGGAACTGGCCCCGCGCCCCACCCGCGGCGGCGGACTCCTCGTCAACGTCGCCTTCGGGACCGCCGGCCGGCCCGCGGGCGAACTGCCCGGCCCCGTCGACCTGTTGCTGGAGGCGGCGGACGGCGGGGTGCGGGCCGTCTACGACCCCACACTCTTCGACGCCCCGACCGTGCGGCGCATCCTCGGCCACTACCGCGCACTGCTCGCCGACGCGTTGGAACGGCCCGGCGCGCCCGTCGCCCACCTCGCGCTCATGGACGCCGACGAGCACCGACAGGTCGTCCTCGACTGGAACGCCACCGGCCACACCGTCCCCGTCCGCACCTGGCCAAACCTGTTCGCCGAGCAGGTACGGGCCCGCCCGGACGCCGTCGCCCTGGTCTTCGAGGACCAGCGGCTGACCTACGCCGAACTCGACGCGCGGGCCAACCGGCTCGCGCACGCGCTGATCGCCCGGGGCGCGGGTCCCGAGCGCATCGTCGCGCTGGCGCTGCCCCGCTCGGCCGACCTGATCGTCGCCGAGGTCGCCGTCCTGAAGGCCGGAGCGGCCTATCTGCCCGTCGACCACGACTACCCGGCCGAGCGCATCGCGTACATGCTCGACGACGCCGCGCCGGTCTGCCTCGTGACCGACCGGGAGACCGCACCCGACCTGCCCGGACGGCCCGGCATGCGGATCCTGGCGCTCGACGCCCCCGACACCCTCGCGGAGCTGGCCGGACGCCCTGCCCACGACCCGACCGACGCCGACCGCGGCGCTGCGCTCGCCGTGACGGGCGCGGCCTACGTGATCTACACGTCCGGATCGACGGGCCGGCCCAAGGGCGTGGTGCTCGCCCACAGCGGTGTCGCCAAACTGGTCGCCACCCAGCAGGAACGCTTCGGCGTCGGCGCGCACAGCCGCGTCCTGCAGTTCGCCTCGCCCAGCTTCGACGTGGCGTTCTGGGACCTGTGCCTGGGTCTGCTCTCCGGCGGCCGCCTCGTCGTCGTCCCCGCCGAACTGCGGGCGCCGGGCGCTCCGCTCGCCGACTACGCGCACCGCCACGGCATCACCTTCATGATCCTGCCGCCCGCCCTGCTCGCCGCGCTGCCCGACGACGTCGAACTGCCGCCCGGCGCCACCCTGCTGGCCGGAACCGAGCGCGTCTCCCCGGAACTCGTGGGCCGCTACGCCCGGGGCCGGATGATGTTCAACGCCTACGGCCCCACCGAGGCGACCACCAACTCCACGCTGGGCCTGTGCGACCCCGGCGCCCCGGCCGGTTCCGTCGTGCCGATCGGCGTGCCCGACCCGGGCACGCGCGCGTACGTCCTCGACGCCTGGCTGCGGCCCGTCCCGCCGGGTGTGACGGGTGAGCTGTATCTCGGCGGCGAGGGACTCGCCCGCGGCTACCTCGGCCGCCCCGCACTGACCGCCGAACGGTTCGTCGCCGACCCCTTCGGCGCCCCCGGGGAACGCCTCTACCGCACCGGCGACCTCGTCCGGTGGCGCTCCGACGGACGACTGGAGTTCCTCGGCCGGGCCGACGCCCAGATCAAGATCCGCGGCTTCCGGATCGAGCCGGGCGAGATCGAGTCGGTGCTGCGCTCCCACCCGGCCGTCGACCAGGTCACCGTCGTCGCCCGCGAGGACCGCCCCGGCGACCGCCGCCTGGCCGCCTACGTCGTCCCCGCCCTGGACGCCCCGCGCGGCGACGACCCGGACGACCGCGTCGAGGAATGGCGCGAGCTGCACGAACTCCTCTATCGCGCCGCCGGTTCCGAGGGCTCGCACGCCGACGGCGTCCGCGAGAACTTCGCGGGCTGGAACAGCATGTACGACGGACGCCCGCTGCCCGTGGCCGAGATGCGCGAGTGGCGCGCGGCCACCGTCGAGCGCATCCGCGAACTCGGCGACGTGCGCCGGGTGCTGGAGATCGGCGTCGGCAGCGGTCTGATCCTGTCCGCGGTGGCGCCCGACTGCGAGACCTACTGGGGCGCCGACCTCTCCGGCGAGGCCGTCGCCGCCCTGCGCGCCCAACTGGAGGCGTCGTCGCCGCAGCTGGCCGACAGGGTCGAACTGAGCGTCCGGCCCGCCCACGACACCGACGGCCTGCCCACCGCCTTCTTCGACACCGTGATCCTCAACTCCGTCGTCCAGTACTTCCCGGACGCCGACTACCTCGTCGACGTGCTGCGCCGGGCCGCAGGCCTCCTCGCGCCGGGCGGGCGGATCCTCGTCGGCGACGTCCGCAACCTGCGGCTGCTGCGCACCCTGCGGGCGGCCGTGGAGACCCGCCGCGCACCGGGCGGCGACGAAGCCGCGGACAAGAGCGCGTTGCGCGAGGCCGTCGAACGGTCGGTGCGCTGGGAGAGCGAACTCCTCCTGGACCCCGGCTTCTTCGCCTCTCTGGACGGCTTCGACGCCGACATCCGGATCAAGCGCGCCGTCCATCACAACGAACTCAGCCGGTACCGCTACGACGTGGTCCTGCGCCCCGGGACCCCCGCCCCCGCCGCCTTGGACGAGCGGGAGACCGCGTGGGCCGCGGCGGGCGGCGACCTCGCCGCCCTGGCCGGCCTGCTGGCCGGGCGGCCGCCCCGACTGCGCGTCACCGGCGTGCCCAACGCCCGGCTCGCCGACGACCTCGCCGCAACGCGCGCCCTCGACGGCAGCGCCGGCGAGGCCGCCGCGGGCGTCGACCCCGAGGCCCTGCACGCCCTGGCCGCCGAGCACGGCTACCGGGCCGCGACCACCTGGAGCGGCGCCGCCGACGACGGCGCCTTCGACGCCGTCCTCGTCCGCGGCGACGGACCGCTCACCGGCCTCTACCGCGACGCGCACGGCTTCCCGCACGCCAACCGGCCCGCGCCCTTCCGCGATGTCGCGGCGCTCATGAGGACCCTGCGCGGGCACGCCGCCGAGTGGCTGCCCGACCACATGGTCCCCTCGGCGTTCGTGCCCCTGCACGCGCTGCCCGTCACCCCGAGCGGCAAGATCGACGCCCGTGCCCTGCCCGCCCCGGACTACGCGGCGATGAGCTCCGGACGGCCGCCGCGGACACCGCGCGAAAGGCTCCTGTGCACCCTGTTCGCCGAGGTGCTGGGCCTCGCGTCGGTGACGGCCGAGGACGACTTCCTCGCGCTCGGCGGCGACAGCATCACCGCCATCCAGCTGCTGGTCCGGGCCCGCGGGGCAGGTCTGGGACTCACCACCAGGGACGTGTTCCGGCACCGCACCGCCGAGGCCCTCGCCCGGGCCGCGGCCCTGCGCACCGACGACGCCCGCCACCCCGTGACGCCCCTTCTCGACACGGACGCGGACGACCTGGCCGAGATCCAGGGCACGCGGCCGCTGAGCGTCGAGGAGCTGCTGCCCCTCAC